>CAYQNQ010000072.1:7439-8903 GCA_964418815.1 uncultured Hellea sp. | reverse complement strand
TCCCCGCTTTCGCGGGGATGACAATTAAAGTTAATATCTAACTTATCGGCGGGACGCAGGTCGGGGTTTCATTTTCGTCGTAACTGACAGAATTCCAGTCATCCATATCTTCGAAATTCTGCTCTTTCAGATCATCATAGTGATAATAGCAATTTCCGGATTTTAGCACAGTAAAGCAGTTCTCATTGTTCATGCGCCAGTCTTTGTAATAATAACAGATAATATTCTTTTTGACGATCCAGACCCCTTTGGTGGTGAAGTCTTCTTTGCCATATTCGTTATAGGTGGTGATGGTGTTGTCGTTGTGGGTTTCCTTAAAGCTGACGGGGGCGTTTTCTTTGGTCCAGCTATACATGCCGGTCTGAGTCGTATCCGTATACTCCGCGATGATTTCTTCGCCTGACATCCATGTCCCGCTCGTGGGCGAATTGGCCATGCGCGTGGCCTGCGCGGCGGCCGGGCTTGCAAGGCAAACAGCCAATAATAATCCGGTGGCAATTTTCGGGAAATATTTACCTATGAAATATTGGGTAGACATGTTCCGGCGTCCTCTTTTGCATAGGCCATGGATGACCAGTCATCGAAATCTTTGGCGGTTACGGGGATGCCTTCCGGCACGTAATAATGAAAATAGCAACTATCCCGTATAAACACATAAAAACAGAAATTGCCGACGACCTTGCCGGGCGCATTGTAGTAATAGCAAATCGTATCTTTCTGAACTGTGTAAATTCCGGTTATGGTATAGGACTGATCGGGCCCCCGATGCTCATAAGTGGTCGTGGCATTATCGTGGTGAAATTCCGTGAATGCGGCGGGCTCGATTCCAGCGGCAATATCGGCCCGGTATTCGGGATAGACGCCTTCAATGGTTTTGTTCTCATAGGCGTCCAGCATGCCTGCGCCGAAAACCTGACGAAAGCCGAGGGCTTCTGCCGCGGATTCTTCGGCTTCGGTCTGAGTATCCGTCGCGGCTTCTGTCATATCTTGTGCTGCGGCGCTCGCCGGAAGAACCAATAACCCGAGGATGTATAGAGATTTTGCGAATTTGATCAGCTGCATAGACGTTAAGTAGCAGCCCATGCCCCGTTTGAAAATATGTTCCTGCACAGTCGACGCGGTTTTTTTCACCTGCTAAAGTGGTCCTATGGAAGATAAAGACCCCCCAGAGCAGGATTATACCCAGCGCCGTTTGCGCCGCTATCACAAGGCTCAGGCCAGGCGCCGTAAAGATGCGGCCGACGATGCCCGCTTTTCCCGGGCGCTTTTTTCTGTAGCTGGGATCGCGGCCGCTATTGCCATCGCGCTCGGCGTCCTTGGCATGCGCGGGGCGGTTATAGATCCGGATGCGGCCATGCGCCTGACGGATCCCTGGCTCGGCCCTTTATCCCGGATTGAAGTTTTCGGGATCGGGCTGATTATTATCTTGGCTGCGGTTTATATGTGGCGGATCCGGAAGCGGTA
>CAYQNQ010000072.1:0-7339 GCA_964418815.1 uncultured Hellea sp. | reverse complement strand
TTTTCGCCTAAAGGCGCGGTCTTGTTTTATTTCTAAGGAGGTCATCATGGGACTATCTATCGCCATCGTCGGAGCAACCGGCAATGTTGGGACAGAGATGCTCACGATTTTGTCCGAAAGTGATCTGGAAGTTGCAGACGTTTATGCCGTGGCCTCGCGCCGCTCAATTGGCCGCGAAGTCAGCTACGGCGATAAAACTCTGAAGTGTCATGACCTAGAGCAGTTCGATTTCTCAAAAGTGGATATTGCGCTGATGAGTGCAGGGGGATCGGTTTCCAAGGAGTGGTCGCCTAAAATTGCCGCCAAGGGCGCGATCGTGATTGATAACTCCTCCGCCTGGCGCATGGACCCGGATGTCCCTCTGGTTGTCCCGGAAGTAAACGCGGATGCTGTCGCGGGTTTCGGCAAGAAGGGCATTATCGCGAATCCCAATTGCTCGACCATTCAAATGGTCGTGGCGCTAAAACCGCTCCATGACCGGGCCAAGATCAAACGGGTTGTGGTTTCGACCTATCAATCTGTTTCCGGCGGCGGAAAAAAGAACATGGATGAGCTTTGGCTGCAGACCAAGGGTATCTATTCCAATGACGAACTTAAGCCCCATAATTTCACTAAACAGATCGCCTTTAATGTCATCCCGCATATCGATGTTTTTATGGACGGCGGCGACACTAAAGAAGAATGGAAAATGAAGGCCGAGACCAAGAAAATTCTCGACCCGAAAATCAAGGTGACTGCAACTTGCGTGCGCGTGCCCACATTTGTCGGTCACGCCGAAGCGGTCAATATCGAGTTTGAGGAAGAGCTTTCCGCTGACGAGGCGCGGGAGATCCTGCGGGTTTCACCAGGGCTTATGGTGGTCGATAAACGCGAAGACGGCGGCTATGTCACGCCAATTGAATGCGTTGGCGAATTTGCCACATTTGTCTCGCGTATCCGCGAGGACTCCACGCAGGATAATACGCTGAACATGTGGGTCGTGTCGGATAATCTGCGCAAAGGCGCGGCGCTGAACACGGTGCAGATCGCCGAGTGTCTTGTTAATCGGGGGCTGCTGAGGAAGGAGGCAGCTTAACTCTCTGCCGTCTCTTTTCTTTGAGTTCGGGATTCGGGACAGTTCCGGGCTCCGCGTAGGTTTTGGCCTGCTCCATCTCGATCAAGGCTCCGCAAAGACGCAAGACCTGTTCGGGCGATAATTGATCGCTCAGCTTGCCGCCGGGGATCGCTCTAAGGCGGTTTTTTTGTTCGAATAATCTGGCTCGCCCGAAATAGGTTTTGGCGGTTTTTTGGTTGTGCGGACGAAAGCGCTCGCGAACAGATTTCAATGTCTCCAGGTCATAGGCTGAATAGCCCAGATCTATGCCTTCGGTTTTGGCAAATTTATCAACGACTTTTGCGATTTTATGAAAGGGGAGTAACATGGCCGTCACAGACTTCCCGCGCTTTTGAGTGCGCTCGACAAAGGGATAAATGTAAAGCTGTCTGATAAGTTCAAACGAGAGTCCGGGCTGGGAGACATTCGCCCGTTTGTGCGGTTCAATCCCAGAGAGATCTGAAATACCGCAATCGCCTAAAAACCGCAGCAGCAGATCCTCCGCTCCCGGATCGTAAATATTAAACTGGATATTATCGCGCCCGAAGACATCTTCAAAAACGGAGATCCATTCGTCATACTTCAGAAATGGAAATTCCTCCAGTGCTTTGGGGAGCCAGACGCCGAAGTCATCGCGCAGATTAAGCATTTTAACTTCCGTTTGCCACAATGACTGAAGCAATTCTTCCTGCGGACGCAAATAGCCGATAATATGAATATCAAAAATGCCGCCTAGAGCTTTTTTGAGTTTTTCAAGCGGCGGCGGCGTCACGATACGATCAAATTCTTCTGAACTGATGATCATATGACCATCCGTATTTACGGCGTGTTCCGTAAGTTCCTTAAGTCCGCCCAGCCAGGTTTGGTAGCGCTCGAGATTTTTTAAATCCGAAACCAAATTATGATGTCCGCCAAAATTAAAAACAACATTAGGGAAATCATAGCCCATCTCTTTCAGACGGGATCGGTTGGCCAGCAGGCCGCGCTGAATAGTTGTCGTCCCGGTTTTGTGAGGCCCGACATGGATATATAGTCGGCGCTCAGCCATGGGATTTGGCGGCTTCTTTTTTGGCCCGTATCTGTTCCATTTCGATCATGGCGGCGCCGAGGCGTAAAGTCTGCTCGGTCGAGAGTAAATCCACAAGCGGGCGGGGCGCCGGTTTCAGACGCTTATCGGACAGGAATAAACGGGAGCGGTCAAAATATAGCCGGGCGGTTTTTTGGTTATGCGGCCTAAAGCGCTTGCGGACTGAATTGAGTAATTCCCGCGAATAACAGGAATAAGACATGTCGATGTTTTCTTCTGCGGCGAATTTTTCGACCACGCGGGAGACATTGGCATAAGTGCTTTTTTGCACCGGGACATTTCCTTTGGAGTCGCGGCGACGGGTTATGTATGGATCGATATAAAGTCGCCGCGTCAGCTCGAAGGTGAGACTTTTTAGCGATACATTTTCACGTTTCGGCGAAGAAAAGTTTTCAAACTCGCTAATCCCGCAGGTTTTCAAAAAAGAGAATAAGAGATCATCACTGCCCGGATTATAAATATTAAAATGCACGTTATCACGGCCGAAGACGTCCAGAAAAATAGATAACCATTCATCAAACTTGAGAAAATCAAATTCACTCAGCGCTTGAGAGAGCCAGACATCAAAATTTTCCATGACGCCCTGAAACCGGACATTGGTCTTCCAGTAGGATTGCAATAGCTCATCCTGCGGCCGGAAATATCCGATAATGTGAATATCAAATGTCTTGCCGAAGGCTGTTTGAAGTTTCTCAAGCGGCGGCCGCGTGGTGATGTTGTCAAAGGTTTCGGAGCTTATAATGATATTGCCTTTGGTCGAATTCGCAAAATCAACAAGCTCTTTTAATCCGCCCAAAATGGGCGAGAATTTTTCCATTTCGTTGATATCAAAAACGAGATTGTGATGGCCATCATAAACGTAACCAATCTTGTCAGGATAGTGGTAGCCCATTTTCTTGAGCACAGCCTGATTGGCGACAAGACCGCGCTGGATCGTTGTTGTCCCGGTTTTGTGAGGCCCGACATGAATATAAAGTTTGCGCTTCGCCAAATACGCCTACCCGATTTTTTCAAATAGCATTCGCTGCAACAGATTGAGGCCCTTCGGGGATGTGATTTTAAGGCTGCCGTTTGACGGTTTGATATCAAACTCTGCCGCGCGAAACGCCGTATATTCTGGATTCAAAACGGTGTCCACACCAACCATTTTCGCCGTGGCCTTTGCGGGCGTCAGGGTCAAATCCACATAGCCTTTCGTCATGGGATTATAATATTTTACATCCGGATTTTCCCGGGTCACCAGCAGGGCATAGAGCCGGGCCGTTTCTCCGATCACATCGGCAACCGTTTCGGAGGAAACAGATGTTGTGCAGATTTCGGCGCCGATGCGGCTGCCATCATCACAGCTCAGATGATTGGCCCAATATTCATGGGCATCTCCGGTGACAACAAGCATGTCTTCCACGCCCTTTGATTTCAGGGCTTGAAAAAACCGCTCCCGGGCTGCCGGATAACCTGCCCAGCTATCCGGAAAGAGCGGGAGTTTGAGCGGTGACATGCGCAGCTTCTTTAAAACAAGTTCCTGATTGTCACCGGCCTGTTTTGTGTCTTCCTCGCTGACATGATTGGTCATGTCCGGAGACCGTACCCTTGAAAACAGAACCTGATTGATCAATAGGCGCCAGGGCTTGCCGGCTGCTTTAGAGCGCCCAAACTGCTTGGCGATCCAATCGACCTGCATCTGACCCATCATTTCGCGTGAAGGATTATGCCATTTTTCCCGTTTAAACTTTTCAAAGCCTTCCGGGTCCTTGATCTGGTCATAATAATCTTCGAATTCCCAGCTATGGCTTCTGGCCAGAAGGCGGGTCTCAACGGCAGCCATAGTCGCCAGGTCTCCCCATTCAAAACTGCGATATAAAAATTCCCGGCCGCGATCGGGCTGCGGATCGCGAATGGGCATCCATTCGTAATAGGCGCGCATGGCCCGTTCTTTGCGAATGTTCCAATCGCCTTCGTCGGGCTGATGATTTTGGGCGCCGTCCTTATAGCTGTCATTTGAGCTTTCATGGTCGTCCCAGATGGAAATCATGGGCATGCTGGCGGTAACGGCCTGCAAGGCCGGATCAGAGCGGTATTGAGCGTGGCGCTCTCGATAATCCTTAAGCTCTATGATTTCAGCTGCCGGCAAATGTGTGCGGTCCGCCGCTTGCATGGCCTCATTGGCTCTATCCGGTCCATATTCGTAAAAATAATCGCCGAGATGTAACAGGGCATCAAATTCACCGTCTTGGGCGATGTGGTCATAGACATTGAAAAAGCCCTCCTGCAAGTTAGCGCAGGAGACAATGGCGAACCGGGCTTTGTCTGACCTGCCCTCCGGCAGGGTTCTTGTCTTGCCGACAACGGAAGTCATATCTCCATATCGAAAGCGGTAATAAAACCAGCTGCCGCTTTCCAGCCCGGTCACGTCGACTTTCACGGTCCAGTCTTTCGTCGCATCCGCCATATATCTACCGGATTGGGCGATGGTCTTAAAGCCCGCGTCTTTTGCCACTTCCCAGTCAACCATGATGTCAGGCGCCGAATTCATATCCGCCTCGTCCCGCGTAAACCTTGTCCAGATAATCACCCGGTCTTGAAGCGGATCGCCGCTGGCGACGCCGTGCCGAAACCGGCCCGAAAGTTTATCACCCGTGGAATCAAGAGAAGGAATAGACCTTGGCTTACAAGCCGCGACCGATGTGCCGAGCAGGGCGGCAAGGGCGGCGCGTCTGGAAATTTTTGGATCCATGAAGAGGTTATACGCAGCCCGCCCGAAAGGTAAAGCTCCCCGAGCGGTGAATTAGATATTAGCGGGCTTGGCGCCGGCGCCTTGTTTCAATGATTTTTTGCGCCGCGCGGTATAATCTTATATCCAGAAGATTATCCCGTTTGATACGGTTGATAAAGGCCGGCGAAACCGGGTCTTTTTCAGTTTGGTTATCATGGCGGATTCTGCCCAGATCCCATGAGAACGTTTTTTCAAGGTCGGTACAAAAATTTTCGTAGTCTTCGGTCAGGCCGACCACATCAATTTTGCGAAGATTCTGCCGCGCTTTTTTCAGATGGTCTTCGGTAAAATCCACAAATTGAAGAAGGCCTTCAGGCTGGCTGGTTGCGTCCAGTGAAAACAGTTTGACCATGGGGTTTTGAAATCGAAAACGAAAGCGCATGGGATGATCGTAGATCTGTTCGAGAGTCATATCCTTGCGGTACATTTTTTTGTCAAACCGGAGCGCTGAAAGCGTCCGGGCCACAGGCTCCCGCAAGAGCGTAAATGTTTTGACGTCGAGGCCGATAATGTCTTTGGCCCAATAAGGAAAATGACCCGTCACAAACCTGACGTCGGGCCGGCTTTCGAGGCTCTTTTTCAAATCGTCAAGATTCGTAATCGCGCCAAAATTTGCACGTTTTTCCGCTTTGGTTGGATAGGTCTCTTGTTCGGAAAAAATTGTCCGCAGCTGATTGTTAAGGCTCGTGCCTCCGGTTTTAGCGCAGTGAATAAAAAAATAACGGATCATTGACCCGTTACTTATTCATATAGCTGCAAAATGTCAGCCTGTTTTTGACGATCAGATTTTCTGATCATACTCGCCGATTTCGCTATATTTGGCGAGACGGGCTTCAATTTCGCGGAACATGCCGGTCTTATTTTCTTCAGAGGTTGGGCTTTCGACCACCACCACCAGATTGGGCGTATTGGAGCTGGCACGGACCAGACCCCAGGTGCCGTCTTCGAGCACGACGCGCACGCCGTTGACCGTATTACAGTCTTGAATTTTCATACCCATGATCTCGCCGCCGGCGGCCTTCAGGTCTTCATATTCTTTGACGACCCGGTCAACGACGCCGTATTTCTCTTCATCGGCGCAGTAAGGCGACATGGTCGGGGAGCCGTAAGTTGTCGGCAAAGCGCGGCGCAAATCGGCCATGGATTTACCGGGATTTCGGTCGAGCATTTGCAAGATGGC
This sequence comes from uncultured Hellea sp., assembly GCA_964418815.1. Taxonomy (GTDB): domain Bacteria; phylum Pseudomonadota; class Alphaproteobacteria; order Caulobacterales; family Maricaulaceae; genus JACOMS01. The sequence goes on along the minus strand of CAYQNQ010000072.1, from coordinate 1,206 downwards.
GATGGCGGAGAGAATGCCGTCATCATAGCCGCGGCCAATGGGATTATTAAAGAAATAATGTCCGGACTTTTCAAAGCCTACCAGCGCGCCGATTTCTTTGGAGCGGCGTTTTATATAGCTATGTCCGGTTTTATAATAATCGGTCTTGGCGCCGTTGCCGATCAAAACCGGATCCGTCAGATATAGGCCCGTCGATTTGACGTCCGCCACAAATTGCGCGTTTGGATAAAGTTCTGACAAATCCCGCGCCAGCATGACGCCCACTTTGTCGGCGAAAATTTCTTCGCCTTCATTGTCGACAACGCCGCAGCGATCACCGTCGCCGTCAAAGCCAACAGCGATATCAGCTTTGTGCTCCAGCACAGCGTCGCGCATGGCGTGCAGCATTTTCATGGATTCGGGGTTCGGGTTATAGGCCGGGAATGTATAATCGAGATTACACTGGACCGGGATAACTTCAGCGCCGATTTTATCCAGGACATGCGGAGCAAAGGCGCCGGCAGTGCCGTTTCCGCAAGCGGCCACAACTTTGATTTTGTTCTTGAGCCGAATGCCTTTGGAAAGGTCATTCATGTAGAGCTCGCGCACGCCTTCAATAAATTGATAGCCGCCGCCGGTCCTGGGTTTGGATTCGCCGTTCAGCACAATTTGCTTGAGGCGGCTCATTTCATCAGGGCCAAATGTCAGCGGGGGCTCAATGCCCATTTTAACGCCCGTCCAGCCATTTGAATTATGAGAGGCGGTGACCATAGCCACGCCCGGACAGTCCAGCGCAAACTGCGCGAAATAGGCCATGGGCGAGAGCGCCATGCCGATGTCCAGAACTTCGACGCCGGCATTCATCAGGCCAACGATGAGTGCCTGTTTAATGGACAGGGAATAATGGCGGAAGTCATGGCCCACGACGATTTTTGGCGGAACGCCGCGCTCATGCATGAGCGTACCCAGACCTTCACCGAGCGCCTGAATGCCGTATAGATTTATTTCGGGGTCCTTTTCGTGGCCGGGAATCCCAAACCACCAGCGAGCGTCATATTCGCGAAATCCTGTAGGCTTGACGACGGCGCGGTTTTCAAATTCGAGCGTGTTCGGCTTGATATTGGCGGCGGGCTTATTAGACATGCGATTCTTCCCTGAAAATTTTCAAAACTTCTAGACCAGAAGGTTTAAAGAATTGTGACGGGATTAGCGTGATTTGAGTAACGG
>CAYQNQ010000071.1:0-12086 GCA_964418815.1 uncultured Hellea sp. | reverse complement strand
TTCGAGCCTGATTATTGACCCGGTTTCTAAATTTACGACCGCAATATCGGCCGCCTTTATATCATGTGTTTCGCGGCTATTACCGTTCAGAATTAGCTTAGCATTCTGCGCCCCATAATTCATGTAAAATCGTAAATTTCCGGCATCTTTTCTGCGCAGTCCCGCCGGCATTTTTTCCATGTCAATTTTAGCATCTAAGGCATAGTTTTCGAGAAGCCGGTCCATGGCTTCATCATCAGGCCAACCGGCGAAATAAGCCCTGTTTTCACGCGCGATTACGGCCGGCGATCCATCCATGCATTCATGGGTTACCGTCTCGCCGGTTTCTGCAAATTCCCGCCAGATTTGAAAATGCCCGCCGCCCTTAAGCGCAATGCCGGCGTCGGGCCTAAGGGTTTCCACGGATGTAATTGTGCAGTCAAATCCCGGTATATCCGGGGGCAAAGCCCGCGGTATTTGGAAATCTGCTGTTTTTGATCCGCAGCGCGGGCCCAAAATGACTTGCCCTTTAAATTTTTTAACCGCCGCTAAAAGCTCGGGTGTCCAGCTCATCAAGCCCGGTATGAGGACCATTTTTCGGTCGCCAAAATCAGGGCTATCCGGCGGTACAATATCCACTGATATACCCAGCCGTCTCAGTCCGCGGTAAAAATCATAAACCAGCCGGAAGTAGTCGAAGTCTTTGCCCTGAGGCTGTATCTCCCACGCCCAGGCCGAAGCATAGTCAAAAACAAGAGCGACTGGTGCCGTCTGTATTTTAAAATCCGGCAAGCTATTGAGCTCCTTTGAAACGCGGCCGGCTTCCCCGGCCCCGCCGGCCCAGCCGCCGTCAGGGCGCTGCAAACCGGCGTGCATTTGTTCCTGCCCAAAAGGGGCCTGCCGCCAGCGAAAATAACTGACAACTTCCGCCCCGTGGGCCATAGCCTCCCATGTCCAGAGCCGAACCATACCGGGCAAAGGCGCCGGATTGTAAGGTGCCCAGTTTACCGGCCCGGGCTGCTGCTCCATCACCCACCATCGGCCCTTGCCGACGGCCCGATACAGATCGTGATGAAAGGCCTGAAAATCCGGATCGCCCTGGCGCATATATTCCCGTTTAAAGGCCTCGCCCTGATCCGACCGATCTTCAAGAAATCCGAGAGGATAGCTATCCCAACTGGCAATTTCGAGATCGGCGCCAACGGCGAAATGATCGAAATCCGTGATCCGGCCCATATAATTATGGATAAGCGGTTTTGCCGTATGAGACCGAAGCGCCTCTGCCTGAAGCCTGTTGAAACGCACCACTTGGTCCGAGGAAAACCTTCGAAAATCCATGACATGGGCCGGGTTGGGCTCGGTCACAGTTTGGTTTGGCAGATCGATATCTGTAAAATCGCTATATTCCATGGACCAGAACACATTGCCCCAAGCGATGTTGAGAGCTTCGATGCTGACATATTTATTCGCGAGCCAGGTTTGAAAGCCGCGCAGCGCCGCAGGGCTATAGGACAAAATCGTGTCATGACAGCCATATTCATTGTCGATTTGCCAGGCCTGAATATATGGGTTTTGACCATAGCGCTCTGCCATGATTTGGGCGATGCGAACACATTCTTCCAGATAACCCTGATGCGAAAAACAATAATGCCTGCGGGATCCAAATTTACGCGGCGCCCCGTTTTTGTCATGAGCGAACATATCCGGATGTTTATGGGTCATCCAGCGCGGCGGCGTGGCTGTCGGCGTTCCCAAAACAATTTTCAGTCCTGCGCTTCCCAGCGCTTCAATGGCGTCGTCCAGCCACTGCCAGTCAAACCGGCCCGGCTTTGGCTCCATCCGGCTCCATGCAAATTCGCCAATGCGGACCCATGAAAGGCCCATTTCCTTCATTTGCCGTGCATCTTCGGCGGTTCTTTCCGGTGCCCAGTGTTCGGGATAATAACAGACCCCTAATGCCGGTTTTGCGGCGCCCATTAGCCGGCCTTTTTGAAGGTAAACAAATATGAACTGAAATCGCCTTTTTCCATGTAGCGGGCGTTTTTCCGAACATGTCCTGTCGTCACATAAGGCAGCGGCAAACCGTTATTCATAAGAGCGTCGCCCTGATAAACCGATTTATCGTCATCAAGAATATAGGTTGAACCCGGATCCAATCCAATGAGACGCGCGCGTCTGAACGGCAGGTTCGGCGCGGCGAGTATATGAAAATAGGCGACGTAAATTGTGGACTGATCCCGCGCCGAATACTGCCAACACACCTCGTTCTTTGTTTTGATCAGTCGGTCAAACCGGCCGCCGACCATATTGGGAGCTGTCTTGCGGGCAAAAGCCATAAGATCTTTGAGCTCTTCGTGGTTTTCAGCCAGATCATTTTCATTGAGCGACATTCCCCGAGCCGCGCAAAATACGCCGGCCATGAAACGCGTCTGGATCGAGGAAACCCGTCCATTTTGATGATTGGGCGAGGGTCCGATATAGGCCGCCGTGACATCAAGGGGGAATAAATAAGAGGCCCCATTGACAATATCCAACCGCCCAACCGGGTCGCACATATCGCTCGTCCAAGTTTGAGGCATGAAGCTGAGCATGCCCAGATCAAAACGGTTGCCGCCGCTGGCGCAGTTTTCAAAAAGAATATTCGGGTATTTATCCGTCAGTTTCTTCAGCAGGCGATAAAGCCCGATCATATATCGATGGGAAACTTCTCTCTGGCGATTTTTTGGAAGACCCGCAGATCCGACTTCGGTCATATTCCGGTTCATATCCCATTTTACGTAGTCAATGTCTCCGCAGGACAGAATGGCATCGATTTTGTCAAAAATATAATCTGTGACTTCGGGACGGGATAAATCCAGAGTCAGCTGATTTCGGCCTAGGGACGGCTTGCGCCCCGGGACATGCAATATCCAGTCTGGATGGTTTTCAAACAGCATGCTGCGAGGATTGACCATTTCCGGTTCAAACCAGATTCCGAATTTAAGCCCCTTGGCTTTGACCTTGGAAGCCAGCCAGGGAATTCCGCTGGGGAATCTTTCCTTATCCGCAACCCAGTCTCCCAGAGAAGAGGTATCATCGCGGCGCCCTTCAAACCAGCCATCGTCCAGCACGAGCATATCGACCCCGACCTCTTTGGCTTTGTCCGCCAAAGCCAGAACCTTGTTTTCATTCACGTCAAAATACGCAGCTTCCCATGTGTTCAGATAAGTTGGCCGGGGCTTATGCTTGAACTGCGGCGGAGAAATTTTTTCGCGAATAAAATCATGCCAGATATGGCTCATGTCGCGCAGGCCGTTTTCCGTAAAGACATGCAAAGCCTCGGGCGTGCAGAATTTTTTCCCGGGCTTTAAGCGCCAATGAAAATTAAATGGATTGATGCCGGCCAGTATCCGAACATCTTCAAATTCGCCTTTTTCTATATTGATGGCAAAGTTGCCGGAATAAACCAGCGTGGTGGCATAGACTCGGCCAATGGCCTCGGACGTACCCTTTTGCATGACCGCCACAAACGGGCTGTGGGCCGCACTTGAGGTTCCTCTGGCCGAGTCCACAACGAAACGGCCTTTGGGAACATCTATCCGTTCTTCATTAAATTCGCGAGACCAGGTTCCGTGCAGATGAAGAATTTCATACTCTGCCGGCGGAAGATCCAAAGCCGTGCTAAACGCGTGTTGAAGCTGAATTTCGGTTTCAGATTTATTCTTGAACTTTGCAGACCGGACCAGAACACCGAAATCCTGATAAACCGTATAGTGGAGTTCGACTTCCAGCTTATGAAGCAGATCCTCGAGGGTCACCACAAGGGTTTCGCAATCTCCGCCCCGCGCAGATGGTAGGTCCTTTAGAGGTTTTTTGTTTTTGGAAATCTTGTGCTTTTTGTAGTGCAGAGAAAACACCGTATTGCCGTCAGAATTGCGCCCGTGAAGGGCGGGAAAACGGTAGTCCGACGTGCCAAAACTTGGAAACTCCTGCGGCGTGTCACTGAGACTAAAAAACTTACCGCCCTGAAAGGTCGAGGCCACTTCGCGCTGGGTTCGAATATGATGGACAGAAACATTCAGCGGATCTTCGAGAGGGCCGCCATAATGCAGGTGCTCCAATATACCTTCGGGAGAGACCCTGAAGACATAGCTAAAAAAGCGGTTGGATAACGCGAAGGTTTTGTTTTTCGAAACTTGAATCATAAGCTATAAAAACCCGAAATGACGCAAAGATTACAATTGATAATCCACATTTAATCGATCCGGCATCATGTTAAATGAAAGTGTCAGTCGCCCCGGCGTCTCATTGTTCTGGTAACCATGTCGAAGAAATGAGGGCCAAAATAGGCAATCACCATTGGAAACTTTGATTTTTGCCTCCCGATAATGAAACCTTAATCCATGAACATTGGGTTCGGTGTCCGGCGCATCATAAAGCTCTGAGTGGGCAGATGGATTACTTAGTGGATGATAAAACCGCAAGTGAGTGTTTTGATCGGCACGTAGATAAAAAGTACCGCATAATAGGCAATTTACATGGTTGTGAGGACTTTGACTTCCCCCCAATTCGCAATGATTGAACCAGGCATTTGTGATACGAAGCGCGCCCGACTTTTTATAGTTCATGAGTTCTTTGTACACAAAATTGCCTTTTTGCGTGAGCTCAGTTTCTAAGTCGGAGAGTTTGGAAAATTCAGAGAATACATCAGTCCGGGAAAAATAATGTGAAAGTTGACCTTTTTCATCCTTTTCGGAAAAAATCCTATTTTGAATTTTTTCTTGAAAGAATTTTGTGTAAAAATCTACTTCGCTTATACGTAGCTTGAAAACTGGAATGGCGAATAAGGGTGCGGCTTCCCACTGAACTTCCATATTGACTATTCTGTATCCAATGATTGACAACTAACGAGGCATCTCGCCCGAGCTAGATGTATATTGTTCTTCGCAATTTGAAAAGGGCGGTCAATTATGACCGCCCTTGATAACATTAGTTGTTTAGTTTCGACTAGAATGTTCCACGTACGCCCATCACCCATCTGGCTCCATTATCCTCGAATGCTTCAAGGAAATTTGAATTAGGACTACCGACAGTCCGTACGATTTCCTCATTGAAGACATTTATGCCCTCACCGAATACCGTAAAGGTCTCATTCACATCATACGCCAGAGAGACATCAATTTGAGTAAAGTCATCCGCAAATTCATCTTGGCCCCCTTCTACGGTCTGCCCAATCAAATAATCACTTCTGTGATTAAGTGAGGCCCGTGCCTGGAAGCCATTATTTTCATAAAAAACGGATGCGTTGGCTGAAATGTCGGAAATATTTTCCAGCTGCGAAGTAACGCCCCCCGTTGTTGCGGAACTTTCGGCAAAAGTTACGTTTCCAGATGCACCGAATCCAAAATCAAACGTTTTTTGGGCGGCCACTTCAAGTCCGTAAACTTCAGCTTCATCACCATTTTGCGGAGCAAACACCAAGAATGGAATTGTTGCTGTTCCGTTATCCGTGATGGAACCATCCTGTTCTACAATTGTTTGCGGTAACGTAACCGACTGGCTAACAACTGTATTTGTGACAAAATCAGAGAGGTCTTTGTAGAACCCAGCTACAGACACAAAAGTACCGCCGCCGTCTCCGTACCACTCAACAGAAGCATCAAAATTATTTGACGTTATCGCCTCTAGTTGCGGATTCGCTGATTGAATTTGCTCACCGCCCGGGTTGGTGGATGTTATTGCAAAAAATGTAGACAGATCGGTCAGAGTCGGACGAGAGAGTGACCGAGAAGCTGCTAACCGCAACTTGATGTCTTCTGTTACATCTAACGAGAAATTTGCGGCAGGAAGAATATCAAAATAGTCATTCTCAATATCGATCGCGGCCGCAGCAGCAATCGGCAAGTTCTGGTTAGATGTGGTTACGCCATTTGGATCTCTCAACAATTCTGATGACGTAATTGAGTTAATAGTCTGAGCCACGCCGCTTGACGTAAGGTCAGTAAAGGCACCTCGCACGCCGATATTTAACTGAAAAGGCAGCTCTCCGAATTCTCCTTTGTAATCTAACTGGACATAACCTCCCAATACGTCTTCTCCGACAACACTGGATGCTGAGGGGTCAAATTCCGCAATCAGAGCATCTGCATTGCCTGAAGCCGCATAGATTCGTTCTAAAGCCTCTACACTAAACGTTGGAAATACTCGTGGAAAATTTCCATCAGCCCCTGATAGAAAGTCATCATCAAATGTTGAAAACAGTCCCGCAACTTCTCCGGAGGCCACAGACGCCACGGAGGTTGCATAACCACAAAACCGACACTGATTAGCTATGTTGTTAAAAGCCAAGTTACTTTTTTCACGGCTAACATAATCAGCTCCAACGCTAATTCCGAAGTCATCACTGAACTCGTAGTCGGCATCACCTTTAAGGGAGAAAATTTCATCCTCCACATCAACCGTGTCCCGACGTGCAAAGTGCAGACGAACATCCTCAGCGGTTAAACCGTCAAGGCCAACGGTTTGTACCGTGCCATTGATGAGCGTATCTGTTGTAAAAGTCAGATCAGGCGTCAATGATTGTGTCGCATCGAATGACACTTGAGCATTGTTAGGAAAACCGAGGACGAAAAATGTCCCCGAACCGCCAGCTGAGCCAAAATTGTCTCTGTTGCCTTCTGCGCGCGAGTAAGAAATATCACCTTCCAGTGTAAGCCTATCGCCAGCCTTATGTTCAATATTGCCGCCTAAAGCAAAAGTCTCAGCCTCACCTTGTGTAAACCGGGAAACAAGGTCCAATGAAAAAGCCTGTATATCATGACGCGTCACCTGATTTAATTCATTCACTTCTGCATTAGAGCCCGTGAATGACCCACCGAACGCGCTCGGGAAGTATGAATAACCAAACAAGTTACCCGGACTGTCAAAATTAGTGTATAAACCATCAATTGTAATGTCAGTGCTATCCGTTGGTTGGAACTGAAGCGCTAAGGTGCCTCCAATACGCTCACGATCTTGGAAAGAAACGGATGGCGCAAAACCATTGAAAGCACCATCTCCAACAACGATCTGCGCACCTGTTAGATCGTTTAAACCATCGCCATCAGCGTCCAGCGCTCCATTTACAAGACCGTTCGAGTCGACTTGAACATCAGGGATCAGGAAGGTGCTTTCAGCGATATCGGATCTGACATCCCTTTGTTGATATGAAAAGGACGCGATAATTCCGACTTTATCGTCATTAAAAGTATTACTGACTACGCCCGAAATCCTTGGACCGATATTCTCAGACAAGCTTTCATATTGGCCCGCAATAGATGCTGACGCCCTAAAACCGGAACTATCTAGAGGTTTGGCGCTGCGTATATTCACGCGCCCACCTAAACTACCGTCCCCCTGACTTGCTGAAGAACTTTTATATACTTCCGCTCCAGAAATCAGTTCAGACGCAATGGAATCGAATGAAAATTCACGGCCATTATTTTCAGTAGCCAAAAGACGGCCATTATAAGTAACCGCATTAAATTCTTCACCCAGGCCTCGGACCGTTACGAACTGACCTTCGCCGCCGCGAGTCCGTGTAATGGCAACGCCGGTAATGCGCTGCAGGCTTTCCGCGACGTTAATATCAGGAAACTTACCGAGATCTTCAGCTGAGATGGCGTCAACAATCGTATCCGCATTCTCCTTAATATTGACTCCACGCTCAAGTGACGCCCTGATACCAACAGCAATAATCTCATCTTCCACATCTTGAGCCATGACTGGAACGGCCGACATCATTGCCGTAGCCCCAGCTGAACAAGCTAATAATCTCAATATATTTGAACGCATGTGATTCTCCCATTATACGAATACGCACCCTCTATGGGGCTTTTTAGCAGAATTAAAAGATGAAAACGAACAAGGTCAAGGTTAAAGTATTCGTTTTCGAACATTTTAGGCCATATTCGTGAGTTATTTCGACTTTTTTTCGTGATTGTTACCGAAAAGCAACAATTTTTCACGCTTCAATGGACATATTAAAGTCTTAAAGGGATTTTAAGGGCTTAAACCGTCGAATCCGGCGATATAACCCTGACCCGCGAATTCTCGAACAGCTGTTTAAACGGTTCCTCCAAATGCCTGTCTGTGACCAGCATATCAAACTCGGATACATGCCCCATGCGGTTCATGGCTCTGCGGCCGAACTTTTGATGATCGGCCACCAAAATGACTTTGTGAGAATTTTTGATGGTTGCTCTGGAAATTCTGACCTCTAGCTGGTCAAAATCCCAGATCACTCCAGATTCGTCGACACTATTGGTCCCGACCAGGCCGAAGTCCATATGAAACTGCTCCATAAACTCCAAAGATGAGAGCCCTATAATGCCCCCGTCAACGTTTCGAACCTGGCCGCCTGCAATCATGACTTCAAAACTCTCATTTTTACTGAGGATTTGTGCAACATTTACATTATTTGTCACTACTTTCAGTGACTTATGTCCTGATAACTCCCGGGCGATAGCTTCAATTGTCGTCCCGCTGCTTAGGAATAACGTCGCTCCGTCAGGGATATTGCGGGCCACAAGCTCTGCAATTGCCTGCTTGGCTTCAACCCGGGTTTCAAGCCGGTCTTTATAAGGCCTGTTACCCATATTTTTAGTCTGACCCGCTCCGCCGTGAAACCGGGTGATAAGGCCCTGCACGTTCAGCTCATTCAGATCCCGCCGAATGGTTTGAGGTGTGACGTCAAATTTTGACACCATGTCATCCGTCGCCACAAAACCGTCTTCGGATAACATTTTCAAAATTGCAGCCTGCCTCTTATTCGGCACAAACTCCGACATAGGTCTCCGTTTTCAGTAAAAATCGATAGTTTCTATATAAATAGATTGACGACTTTATAATTTATACCCTAATTCATTTAGGTAATGTTCGTTTTCGAACATGCTAGTAAAGTAATTCATATGTACTTGTCCATTGTTCTTAGTTGGAACAAGGGATTTAATCAATTGGCGAGTACGGGGAAAAAACTGACGATCGATTTGAACATGGCCGGATTGTCCGCTGACCAGAACAGCATGGACATTGTAGAGCAGTTATCACTGCCTCACGAGGACTATTCTGTTTACAGACGGTCCTTTACGAAGGCTGATGGCCGGATGCTTTATCTATATGGGTACAACCGTCATGATCTGGCTCCAATTAACCAAGTGCCTGACGAAATTTCGAAAGGCGGGGAACTCAGATGGCACCCCCTTCGTCAGGAATGGAATATCTACGCTCCCCATCGTCAGAACCGGACGTTCAAACCCATTGCGGCTGATGATCCGCTCGCTCCGAGCCGGCCCGGAGCCGTTCCCACGGAGATTCCGTTTTCAGACTTTGAACTCGCCGTTTTTGAAAACAAATTTACAAGTCTTCATGAAGACGCCCCGCAAGCTCAAATCAAACCGGGTGTCCGGTCCGGACGGGCCAGCGGCCACTGCGATGTTATTGTCTATGGACCGCAGGCCAGCGGGAACCTGCATACTATCGGACAAGACAAACGCAGATTACTGGTAGCCGCTTGGATCGACCGTTACGACACCTTGTTCCGCAAAGGGCATAAATTCGTACTCCCGTTTGAAAATCGAGGCGACGCCGTCGGGGTGACCCTGCATCATCCACATGGTCAGATCTACGCGTTCCCGTTCATTCCAGATGTTCAAAAACGGGCTGCAGAAGCCTTTGAAAGCGGATTTGATCTCTCAAACCTTATGAAGGAGGTCAAAGACGATCTGCAAGTGGCCAGCGCCGGCGGCGTTTCCGCATTTTGCCCGCCTTTTGCCCGCTTTCCCTATGAAATCTGGATTGCTCCTCAAAGCCGCCGTTCAGGCCCTTGGGACATGACCACAGACGAAGTCGATGGATTTGCAGAATTACTAGGGGATATAACCCGGCGCTACGATACGTTCTTTGAACGGCCGACACCCTATATGCTGAACCTTCACGCGGCGCCGGCCGGCCACGAAGATCATTTCCATTTCACGGCACAGTTCTATCCTCTTTTGCGGTCCAAAAACCGGGTTAAATATCTGGCTTCCGTTGAACAATCCACCGGCGTGTTTACAGTAGACGTTATGCCCGATGCCGCCGCGAAAACGCTCCGTTCTATCTAATGATTACGGACATTTTTAGACGGGCCTTTGGGTCAGAGCCCGCCGCTGCGGATTTTACGCCGGGCCGGGTGAACCTTATTGGTGAACACACGGATTATAATGGCGGTTACGTTCTGCCAACCGCTCTAAGTCTGGGACTTGATATCGCGCTTTCGCCGCGGAATGACGATAAAATTCGCATTATTTCAAAAGGTTATGATGATTTGGTCGAAATGTCATTATCAGCGCGCGTTGAAGAACACTGGTCTGATTACGCCAGAGGCGCTGTAATCTATGCCGGGAAATCAGAGATGCTATCCGGCGGCGCAGACATAGCCGTCTCGACAACAGTGCCGCAAGGGGCCGGCCTGTCTTCATCCGCCGCTATCACTGTGGGAATATTAAAATTAGCGCGGTCCATTTCAAACGCAGATATAAGCGACACCGAAATTTCGAAAACCGCCCGCCGGATTGAAAACGAATTCATTGGCATGCCCTGCGGAATTATGGACCAGATGGCCGTCGCCATCGCAAGACCCGGTCAAGCCCTGTTTCTGGATACGGATGCTCTGACCTATGATCTGGTAGATTTGCCCGAGAGCCATCACATGGCCGTTATTCACTCGGGTCAATACCGGCGGCTTAATGAAGGCCGCTACAAAGAGCGTAAAGAAGAATGCGACGTTGTCAAAAACGCCCTTAACAGAGAGGACATCTGCCGAATTTCGGAAGAGGAATTAAAGTCCCTGGATGAACTGGATCAGGTTTATCAAAGACGGGCCCGTCACTGTATGACCGAGCACAAACGCACAATCAAAGCCGCTGCAGCCCTCGGCCGTCAGGACATGGAATCCTTCGGTCAGTTGATGAACGACAGCCATATATCCATGAAAGATGATTTTGAGATTACGGTTCCGGCAATTGATGATCTGGTAACAAATGCCGTGAAACTCGGCGCTGACGGCGCAAGGATGACCGGGGGTGGTTTTGGCGGCTGTATCGTGGCATGCGTCGAAACATCCAAACTTGAACCTTGGAAAAATGCCTTGCTCAAAAAACACAAAGACGCGTTTTATGTCTGCTGATCTGACAGGACAAACCCATATTGTTGTCGGCGGCGCCGGATATATTGGCAGCCATGTTTGCAAAATGATCGCTAAACATGGCGGAGAACCGGTTACCTTTGACAATTTCTCGTCCGGCCATGTCCATGCGGTTCGCTGGGGTCCGGCCATTGAAGTTGACGTTTGCAAGACGAGTGATCTGGCCGGAGCCTTCGAACAATATTCCCATGCGACCAGCGTTATTCATCTCGCAAGTTCCATCGAAGTCGGCCTCGGCGAAAAAGACCCGGCCGGTTTTTACAGAAACAATGTTCTGGGCGCGTTTAATCTGCTCGAGGCGATGCGCGCCTTTGAGCTTAAGAGACTGATATTTTCATCGACCTGCGCCACTTACGGCGAAACGGATAAAGTCCCTTTGACGGAGGACCAAAACCAGAATCCGTTTAGTGTTTACGGCAAAACCAAGCTGGCCATTGAGCACATGATAGAGAGCTATCATAAAGCCTATGATCTTCAGTATATTACGCTGCGCTACTTTAATGCGGCCGGGGCTGACCCGGACGGCGATATCGGAGAAGAACACGATCCCGAGACCCATCTTATTCCCATTGCGCTAGCTTCGGCGGCCGGTCAACGGGGGAAAATGAAAATATTCGGAACCGATTACGACACACCTGACGGAACCTGTATCCGCGACTATATCCACGTCAATGACATCGCCCGCGCTCATATTCTCGGGCTGGAAAAATTTGATCAGGGACTGGACGCACTTTCCGTTAATATCGGCACCGGGGCCGGTTACAGTAATCTGGAAATCCTGAAAGCTATCGAACGGGTCACAGGCCTTGAACTTCCCTATGATCCGTCACCGCGGCGACCGGGCGACGTAACCCGCCTCTTTGCAGACGCATCCCGGGCCAGAGACGCCCTTGGATTTAAGCCC
>CAYQNQ010000070.1:0-12246 GCA_964418815.1 uncultured Hellea sp. | reverse complement strand
GGGGGCGCCATAAGAAACGCGCGAGGAGCATGACATGTCTGACACCTATGATCTCGTTATCATTGGCGGTGGCCCTGGCGGCTATAACTGCGCCATTCGGGCCGGCCAGTTGGGTCTCAAAGTGGTCTGCGTGGAATCCCGCAAAACACTTGGCGGAACGTGCCTAAACGTCGGCTGTATTCCCTCCAAAGCACTGCTCCATGCCACCGAGCTATATGAGGCCGCAGAAAAAGATTTTGCCGGACTTGGAATTGATGCCTCTGTCAAACTTAATCTCCCAAATATGATGGCCTCAAAAGCCAAGACGGTGGACCAGCTCACCAAGGGCATTGCCTATCTGTTTAAGAAAAACAAAGTTGACCATATCGAAGGCTTTGGCAAAATAATTGATGCTCAAACAGTCGACGTGGGCGGGAAGAAAATTTCCACAAAAAATATTGTCATCGCAACCGGATCAGAAGTGGCGACGCTACCCGGTATCGACATTGACGAAAAACGTATCGTGTCATCAACCGGGGCTTTGGACCTTGAAAAAGTGCCAGGGAAGATGGTTGTCATTGGCGGCGGTGTTATTGGCCTTGAACTTGGGTCGGTCTGGCGGCGACTAGGGGCAGAAGTCACCGTCGTGGAATATCTGGATCATATCTTGCCGGGAATGGATGCCGAAGTTCAAAAAACAGGAAAGCGTATTCTCAAGAAACAAGGCATGAAGTTTCACACCGGACACAAAGTAACGGGTGTTAAGAAAATGAAATCCAAGCTCAAGGTCACCATGGAGCCTTCAAAAGGCGGCGAGGCAAGTAGTTTTGACGCCGATGTCGTTCTCGTTTCCATTGGCAGACGCCCCTTTACGGATGGGCTGGGTTTGGAAACCGCCAGCGTTTCTACAGATAAACGCGGCTTCATTGAAACCGACCATTTCAAAACATCCGTCTCCGGTATCTGGGCCATCGGTGATTGCACGCATGGACCCATGCTCGCCCACAAAGCCGAGGAAGAAGGCGTGGCTGTTGCCGAAATGATCGCCGGGAAATCCGGTCATGTGAATTACGGTGTTATTCCAGGCGTCGTTTACACCAAGCCGGAAATGGCCGCCGTTGGCCAAACAGAAGACGAGCTCAAAGAAGCGGGCATTCCTTATAAATCCGGCAAATTCAGTTTTACGGCTAACAGCCGGGCCAAGGCCAATCACGAGACTGACGGTTTTATCAAAATTCTGGCTCATGCCGAGACGGATGAAATCCTTGGGGCCCATATGATCGGCACAGCCGTTGGCGAAATGGTGCAGGAAATTTGTCTGGCTATGGAATTCCGCGCGGCGGCCGAAGATGTAGCCCGCACCTGCCATGCTCACCCGACTTTATCGGAAGCTGTCCGTCAAGCCGCCATGGGTGTTAATGGCTGGACCATGCAGAGCTAGAGCCTAACCCTCTATCACCACCTGATTTTTACGCATGTCGCTGACGCGGGTTAGGTAAGCGCCTTCATGATAGGAGCCGGGTCCAGATACTCATCCAAAGAATTGATTTTCCCGTCCGTGTCAAATTTGCCCACAATACAGACCGGGAGCTCATATGTGGTTCCACCAATGGTTAGAGCGGTCGTGTGTTGTTCGATAAATCCATCCGTTCCGGTTATGATAACCTGACGATCTTTATAAACGGGTTTTCCGAGTTTCGAGAGCGGGCCATGCTTTGCCTTCTCGACAAAAGCCTCGACGCTGATCGGTTTAATTTCGGCTCCGTACTGCCCGGTGATTTTAGCCTCTTCCGAAAACAGCTTTGCGGCCTCGTCCCATTCGCCCTGTTCAAACAGATGGAAAAGTTGGTCAACTGTGTTTTTTAATTTTGCGGACATATTTCCCTCCTTTTAAATCCCGCTAACTTTACCATCAGACTCAACGAAAATTTCGCCAAGAAGTTCCATTTCGAGGAGAGCAGCTGAGGCAAGAGAGACCGGCAATCCTGAGAGCCGGATTATATCATTGCGGGCTGTGGGTGTGGGTGAGAGCAGGGTTTTAATCGCCTTTTTAGCTTTGTCGATATCGCCGTCAAAATCAAAATTATCCGGGCCCGTATAGAGGTTGGACGGTTCCTGAACTTCGTAACTATCGCCTAAAACATCCAGCACATCCTGCGCGTTTTCGATGAGCGCCGCGCCTTGTTTCAACAGCCTGTGGCAACCTTTGACGCGGGGGTCGAGAGGACTCCCGGGCGCCGCCATGACATCACGACCTTGCTCAAGCGCATAACGGGCTGTGATGAGGGTGCCGGAGCGTTCAGCCGCTTCGATAACGACAACGCCTTTGGACAGGCCGGATATAATCCGGTTGCGCCGCGGGAAATCCCGGGCTGTGGCTCTGTAGCCGAGCGGACTTTCAGATATAAGCGCGCCTTTGTTTTTAATCTCTTCAAACAATTCCGCATTTTGTGACGGATAAACATGATCCGGTCCGCCGCCTAATACGGCAGCCGTGCCTGTTTCAATCGATCCCCAATGAGCCTGCGTATCGATGCCGCGCGCCAGGCCGGACACAACCGTCAGACCGGCTTCGCCCAGCTCCCGCGCGATTTGTCCAGCGAAACGCTGACCGATAGCAGAGGCGTTGCGCGATCCGATCACAGCTACGCAGGGCTTTGTCAATATTTCAGGATCGCCCCAGACAGAAATTACAGGCGGCGGCGGATCAATTGCTCGCAGGGCTGCCGGGTAAGAGGGTTCGCAGGACGCCAGAATTTGAATACCCATATTCTCCTGTGCGTTCATTTCGGCTTCGATTTCCTCTTTTGAGGCGATTTCGAATGTCTTTCCGCGGGTCAGCTCCGGCAATATTTCAAGTGCGCGAGCTGCATCGCCGTCCGTCCTTAAAAGGATGTCCCGAAAGGAAATGGGTCCCAGCGTTGGCGTGCGGATGAGGCGCAGCCAGTCTCGTCTTTCAGTCGATGATAATTCCCGAAGCCCCACTCTTCTATCCTATTTTTTTCGTCCGATTTTGGGCTCTTCGCCCTTAATAATCCGCCCAATATTATCTTTGTGGCGAATGTAAATTACTAACGCGAGAAATGCAGACATCATCGCAACTTTTGTGTGCCCGGTATAAAGTGCAATCAATGGTGTCAGCCCGGCAGAAGTGAGGGCGGCCAGTGAACTCATTTTAAAAAGAACAGCCGTCGCCAACCAAAGGCCCACAGCCGTCAGGCCGACGGGCCAGGCTGCTGCCAGAAGCGCGCCCAAAAAAGTCGCCACACCTTTGCCACCTTTAAATTTGAGCCAGATGGGAAAACAATGTCCAAGTAAAGCGAATGCCGCCGCCACGAGACCTGCCTCAAAAGAGAAAAAATGTTTTGCAATAAAGAATGCTGCCGCCGCTTTGCCGCCATCAAATAAAAGTGTTAGCGCCGCAAGGTCTTTACGTCCGGTGCGAAGGACATTGGTTGTCCCGATATTGCCCGATCCGATATTGCGGATATCGCCCTGACCACCTAGCCGGGAAATAATAAGCCCAAACGGAATTGATCCGAGGATATATCCGATAAGGGCGGCATATATCATTGTTGTTTCCATGGCAGGAAACTGCCTTATCGATGAAGACGAGTCAAAATAACTCTTTAACCAAAAAGTTTTGACACACTTTCATCATTCGCGATGCGGCGGATGGCTTCGCCCAGTAAAGTCGAGACGGTGATTTCGCGGATTTTCTTACAGTTTTTAACCTTGTCCGGTTGGCCGATCGTATCCGTTGTAACGACTTCGGTAAGAACAGAGTCGGTGATGCGCTCAACCGCCGGGTCAGAGAGGACGCCGTGGGTAATATAGGCCGAAACAGACTTCGCGCCCTGATCCATGATCGCGGCCGCCGCGTTGCACAGTGTTCCGCCGGAGTCGATGATATCATCAAGCAAAATGCAGTTGCGGCCATTCACGTCGCCGATGATATTCATAACTTCGGATTCACCCGCTTTGGGACGGCGCTTATCGATTATGGCGATATCGGCTTCAAATTGTTTGGCGAGACTTCGGGTCCGGACCACACCGCCCACATCCGGAGACACAAATAAAAGATTGTCTCGTTCTTTTTTGGAGTATCCGTATTTAATATCATCCACGAACACAGGTTGCCCAAACAGATTGTCCGTCGGTATGTCAAAAAAGCCCTGAATTTGTCCCGCGTGTAGATCAATGGTGAGGACGCGGTCGGCACCGGCCTTGGAAATAAGATTTGCCACAAGTTTGGCGGAAATCGGTGTTCGGCCCCCGGTTTTTCGATCCTGCCTAGCATAACCGTAATAGGGGACAACGGCAGTTATCCGCTGGGCCGATGCGCGTACCAGAGCGTCGATCATAACCAGGAGTTCCATGAGATGATCATTGGCTGGGGCAGATGTGGGCTGAATGAGAAAAATATCTTCACCGCGAACATTTTCATTGATGCGAATGAAGATTTCCTGATCTCGAAACCTCTTGATTTCAACATTTGTCAGAGGAACGTCCAGAACATCCGCGATGGAGGCAGCGAGGGGCTGATTGGCTGAACCACTAATAAGTTTCATCTGGGATGACCTTCACAGAACTGTCACTTTTGCGTCTCTGTAATGACAGCGTTGGCCATTGTAAATCACTCTTTGAGCATTATCGCCGAAATATTTCGGCCATAGCCGCTTACGCCCTGATGGGTGTTGTAACGATAGGAGAAATAGTGTTCAGATTGGCCATATGTGCAGTCTGGCAAGCAATCGACTCGCGTTACGTTCTGGTCTCTCAGACGCGCCAGAATAAAGCGCTTCAGGTCAAAATGGGGTTTGCGCTGGCCAAGCTCCTTTTCGGGGCCAAGTTCAAAAAACCGGTCGAAGCTCTCGTCTTCAGCCACGAAACTATCCCTGAAATCATGGCCGACTTCGTAATTTGCCTGACTTATACAGGGCCCAAGTACGGCGCGGATATTTTCGCGCTTGGAGCCCAGACTTTCCATAGCGCGGATGGTCGAAGTCGTTATTCCTTTGAGGGCACCGCCCCAGCCTGCATGACAAGCCGCAATTATACTTTCGCTTGGGTCATGAAACAGAACAGGTCCGCAATCCGCGCCCAGAGCCGATAAAGCGAGACCGCGTGTTTTTGTGACCAGCCCGTCGGCTTTGGGACGTTGCCCAGACCATGGTCCACCCACGATAACGACTTCAGCTGAATGGATTTGATAATTGGAAATTAAACGAGGTTCAAATGCGCCAAGTGTTTCGGCAACCCGGCGTCGGTTTTCAAAAACATTTTCCGGGATATCTTTAGAGCCGAGCCCAGTATTCAAACTGTCGAACTGATTTTCGGATACACCGCCTTGGCGCCCAAAAAACCCGTGAGTCAGGTCGGCGTGTTCCAATAGGCTATGTGTTTTATAAGGGATCATCCGATCTCAGCTCTACTCCCAAAATGCTCTGAATCCTAGGGGTAGGTCGAGACCGGTGGACTGAAAACATATGGCTTTAAACAGAGAACCCATTTGCTCCTCACCGGTCAGACGTTCCAATTGCCGCGCGATTTTTGCTTTGGACTCGGGCTTTGCTTTGGCCAAAGTTGCAGCCCGCATTTCAATACCCAGCTTGGATAAAAACTCGCTTTGAGGAACGGGTTTCAGGCTGTCCAGTTCAATAGACTCCGCGAACGCGCCGAGGGCCGAAAAGTCCACGCGTGCGGTCAAATCCGTATTTCCGGGATCGGAAAAAACATCGACTTTGTTATGCCTTTTCAAAGCCTGTAATGTGTCGCCAAACTCAGTTTGTTCCGGACCGTAATCGATAAACAGCGCGCGCCCTGGAGACATTTCAAATCTGGATTTTATGGTATCCAATATCTGATGGGCAGGGGGACAAACTTCTACAAGATCTTCGGTCTTCGCCTCACTGTGGGTCGGCGGTAAAGAGGCTGCTGCAATCTCCGAAACCGGTTCGGGCGAAATTCCGAAGGCGAGTTCATCGGTCGTTTTATCCAAGGTAACGAGACGCTCATGCCAACCCTTTGTGCCCGCAAATCTGTCCTTCTGAATGAATTGGCGAATGGGCAGGCAATCGAGAAATTCGTTTCCGATTATAATGGTAGGGCCAGCTGGTGCGTTTTCAATCTGGTCAATCCATTCGACCGGCACGGGACTGTCTGCAAGCGTCTTGGCCTGCACCGCCTGCAAGGCAGAGCTGGCTTCAATCAGATAAACCGAAAGATTTTCAAGAAAATCAGGGGCAAGACGTGCGGCCCGCAATATATCGCTCATCATGATGCCCCGGCCGGGACCGAGTTCAATGAGACTGACGCCGCCAGGTCTACCCAAATCGCGCCAGGTTTGAACGGCCCAAATTCCCAGAAGTTCACCGAACATTTGAGAGATTTCAGGGGCCGTAATAAAATCCCCATCAGAGCCTAGTGGATCGCGCGTTGGGTAATAGCCATGCTGCGTATCCAAGAGGCAAAGACCCATATATTCCGCCACGCTGATAGGCCCTTCGCTTTTAATGCGAGCTATAATTCGGTCTTTCAGAGCAGACATGGCTTAGGCGGCTTTCGCCTTCTTTTTATTTTTTTCAGGGTCCTGGAAAAATTTTGGAGCTACGGGTGGGCGCTTTCTGGCCCAATTAACAATCAGGGCGCCAATAATTACCATCGGTATGGAATAAAATGTGCCGCGGCTCAGGCCAAAAAACAAACTCGCATCGGGAACACGGTAAAATTCGACGAAAATTCGAAAAATACCATAGCAAAGGAAGAAGACGCCCGCGCAGATACCGGGTTTTGTCAAGACATGTTTCTTCCGAGTCAAATACCAGATAATCAGAAATATAGCTATGCCTTCAAGAGCTGCTTCATAAAGCTGGCTCGGATGGCGCCCTTGAAGGGATTCTTCAATTTTAGGAAATTTAACGGCCCACGGAACATTTGTGGGACTTCCATAAAGCTCCTGATTGACAAAATTTGCCAGCCTGACGCAAAAAATGCCTAGAGCCGCCCCTATCGCAGCCATGTCCGCCCATCGCCAGAATGAAATTTTGTGTTTGCGGGAGATAAACCAGACGGCGAGGCAAACTCCGATGAAGCCGCCATGGAAAGACATACCGCCTTCCCAGACTTTGAAGATGTCTGAAAAGGTTTTTGGCGGCGTATACAAAATCAGCGAGCCGATACGCCCCCCGACCAAGATGCCAAAAAAGCAATAAAACAGAAAGTCTTCGAGCATGATTTTTGTTGGAACCGCTTCTGATCCCCGAGTTACCTCGCGGCCAGAGGGCTGCCAGAGCGGTTGTTTTCCAACTGTTCGGATAGCCCAGTAATAAGCCAATCCGATGCCAACGATGTAGGAAATTCCATACCAATTCAAAGCCAAGGGCGTACCGGGAATAGAAAAGATTTCACTCTTGAGCCAGCTTGGAAAATCGATAGCTTGAATGAGGCTTATGATCATGACGCGTCGTTGTGTAACTTTGTGTAGGACTGGAATTCTGTTAAAGTCTCCCTATCTGTATGAAAAGGTAAAATCAAAAGGAAATGCGCCATGCAAAACCGTTCCGGCCCATTGGATGACATCACTAATCTTTTCACCAACGCCGTAGGTGCAGTTAAAGGCGTAGGCGATGAGGTCAAGGCCATGGGCCGCTCCAGGGCCGAGCAGATGGTTTCAGACCTTGATTTAATCACGCGTGATGAGTTTGAAGTTCTCAAAGCCCTCATGGAAAAAAGTCAGGCTGAAAATGAGGCTCTTCGTAAAAAGATCGCCAAACTTGAAAAAGACGTCAAATCCCTGAAAAAAGCCTGATCAGGGATACCCACACCCAAAATATAGTTATCAACAAATCCGGTTTCGCTACATCTTGTTATTTGAAGCGAATCTTCTACCTTTTAACGTGTAAAAGGTATGGATTGTCGCGGATATGAGCATAGCTGACGAATATTGCTTAAGACCCGGTGCAAACTTGGCTGAAGTCTTGCCGCGCCGGGAAAACCCTATTGATGTTTTTGAGCGCATATGTGTCGCTGAGCATTATGACTATGAACGCTCTGGTGAAAAAGAAATTCACATAACGCTGCCCGGTCTTTGGTGTCATCATGACCTGATTCTCGCATGGGATATGGAAGCCGAATCCATCTCATTATTTTTGGCCTTTGATGGCCGGACACCCGGAGGCTGCGGCCAGGAAATGGTTCGCTTGATCTCTCTAATTAACGAACGTCTGGTTCACGGTCATTTCGATTACTGGGATAAGAACAGTGCCTTGGTTTACCGGCACAGTCACTCCCTTAGAGGCGGGGCTAAACTCTTGATTGCTCAGGCTCAGGATCTCATCTCTCAGGCGCTGGATGCGGCGGAGCGGGGATACCCGGCGTCGCAATATGTTATCTGGGCGGGCAAGTCGCCCGAAGATGCGCTGACGTCTGCACTTGTAGACTTGGCCACGAACCCCTAACTCGGCCATATGACCACACACATTGTCATTGGGGCGGGCCGTATGGGCGGTGCCATGCTAGCCGGTTGGACCAAAGGACGTAGTCCTAAAGTCAAGCCTGACAATCTGCTGATTGCGGACCCCAAACCCGGGGATGTTGCGAAGTCTGTTATCAAACGCGGGGCTAAACAAGCAGCCCATCTCGACTATCATGTCGCCACAGCTAATTATGCTCTATTGGCGATTAAGCCCCAGTCTTTCGAGGCGAACGCCCCGGAAATTGCCATGTGTTTGCCAAAAGGCTGCGTCGTAATTTCGATTATGGCAGGTATCACTCTAGATCGGCTGTCCGCTGTTTTTAAGAATCAGATGGTGGTTCGGGCCATGCCCAATACACCGGCATCTATCGGAAAAGGGATAACGGCCTATATATGCGGGGACGGACTTTCAAAATCGCAGAAAAATCATGTCGACATTCTATTGGGCGCCGTTGGATCTACGCTCGAACTTGAGAGCGAAACCATGATTGATATGGTCACAGCGGTTTCAGGTTCAGGACCGGCTTACTTTTTTCATATGGTGGAAGCTCTGGCAGGTTCAGGACAGTCGCTTGGACTTACAGAAGAGCAGTCCTTAGAGCTGGCCGCACAAACTCTAATAGGGGCCGGGGCCCTGCTTGCAGAAAGCGGTCAAAGCGCAACAGAATTGCGGCGCGGTGTGACATCTCCCAATGGAACAACGCAGGCAGCGCTGGACATTTTAATGCAAGAAAACGGCATGGCTAAAATTATAAGAGAGGCCGTAACGGCTGCCTATCACCGTTCACAGGAGCTTGGCAAAGGCGAGTAAGGAAGCTGAATAATCCTGTCTGCGGTTTGAAGGGGGAATCCCGTTGCTGAAACAAAATGGTGCTTGACGTTATCAAGAAACTTACGGCTGAGGAGGCCGAGTCCGGACGACGAACCGTATTAGAAACCAAGTTAGGGCCGGTCGTCAAAGCGATCTTCGACAAAAATCCAAATCTGATTAGCAGTGTTTTAATGATCGCGCAGCACCGCAGCGACGAGGCCCAAGACGCCATTAAGATGATGCTCCCCTTTTCAATTTCAACAGATCCGGACTTTGAATTTTGGCTTTCGAATATCGATAACGAAGAGAGCCAAGAAGATTGGCCGGCAAGAAACTATTTTATTGAAGGCGAGCGTGCTTCTGGGATAGCCAAAGTAAGGTTCACATCGGAAGGAGATCCCCATTATATGAGGCAGATATGGGACGCTTGGTCTGGGAATGACGATTTTATTCCTTTGTTTGCAGCGTTTTGTAAGGAAGGTGGGGTTCAAGTGGAATCTCATACTCATAATTACGCGCCTTTCGCTATTTTCAGGCGAGGCTCCGATGGGGCCGATATCGAGATTGAGATTATTGGATCCATGTTACGTCCCTGGCTGGATGGCGTGATGCCTTTAGCGGAGCAGATTGAGGGAAATTTCCCTGAAATGCGGACTTACGCTGAAAGTCTAAAAGCTGATTTTCCGGCAAAATCCCGCGACATAGGTCCCGTACGCCTCGAAAAATTTGTCTGGTCCCGTATTGGAGATGCGCAAGCTAAAGTCCTGATTGGCGTTCAAAACTCGATGGATAGGTTGAGTGGGCCAAAGCCAAGTGAACCCGATGAAGCATTTAGCGAGCTTGACGCGCTTAAGCTGATTCTCGGTGTATTGGCTCTTATATTTCTTTTTATGCTGATATCGACTTTTCTGGGTTTCGACTTGCCTACTGAATAGGACCGTTGCGGTCATAACTGGACATAAACTGCCAGAGTTTTTCCGCCGCATGAATGTCAAAAGCGGTTCGCGTTGGCCAGCGATGTTCCAGCGCGTCCATTAGATAATATTCAACATTTGCGCCGCCGTCACAGCTATCAAACTTTGTATGAATTCCGCCGTGAATATCACTATCGGCTGCCGAGTCTGGTACGATGGTTGTTGTTCCTGGCGTGGTACAATTATTGGCACCTGCCCAATAATCTACAACATCATCAACAGGGAGACTAATGGCACTTCCCGCGTAAGGGACGGTTGGGTCCAGTTTACCGTGAATCTGCATGGTCGGGACCGGCCGCGACGGGTTACAGTCGTTAAATGTATCATTTGTCATGGAACCGGTAACCGAGCTTACGGCAGCATATCGGCCCGCGTCCTGGCAAGCCAGTTCATAGCTCATGAAACCCCCATTGGACATTCCGGTTGAGTAAACGCGGTCAGTGTTAATATCAAAAGCGTCGCCCATATAGTCGGCAACAATACCTAAAAACTCCACATCGTCTGCCGTGCTGCCAGCGGTCCATCCGCCTACATTCCAGTGTGTTTCACCGGTTGATTCCAAAACTGTCCCCTGTGGATAGACTACGATAAAGCCTTCCTGATCTGCATATTCCTGAAATCCGGTATAGAGAAGATTCAAACGCCCCTGACTTGTATAGCCATGAAGGCTGAAAAGCAGAGGAACTGCTCCGGTTCGGTTCTCATAGGCTGGAGGAACGTAGATTGAGAATGTCCGTCCGGGTTGGCCCTTGTCTAATGAACAATCCATATAGTTTGGGACCACGGCCCCGCCGCCCGCTAGAAAATCCCCGCAGGATGCAAACGTAATGGGGTTGTCATTTGCCGCATCCAATACCTCCACCGTGAAATCAGCGGAGTCTGAACCTTCGCCATCGGAAACGGTAATCGTGAGTTGGTAGAGATTATTTGTATCTGCATCGGTCGGCATTTCAAAATCGGGCGCGGCGGCAAACTCGATAACACCGCCGCCTTGATGAACGAATTGAGCTTCATCCGGGCCGGAAATTGTTAAAGTGAGCGGCTGAAGGTCAGGATCAGTCGCGCTTACAGTAAAAGCTGTTACCTGATTTTCGGGAACCATATAGATTGTCTGATTGTTTAGAATAGTCGGCGCGAAGCTAAATCCACTGATAATGGTTTCATTCGACCCACCAAGATTACAGGCAGTCAAAAATGAAGCTGCGAGCAATGACCCAGCAATAATACGTTTTCTCATTCTCAAATCCCCAAATCTGGTCGGCCCGTTTATTTTCTATAATACACCGTAATTCGGCGACATCAACAGGCTAGGCCATATTGTGATTGGAGTTCAGGACGTACCAAACGGATGAAAGAGAGATAAAATCGCAGCTTTGGTCTGGAATTTGGTCTTTGTCCAGATCGGCCGGAGAATTGCGCGTGATGAGAATACCAATTGGTTGGTCCGTTTTTAAATCAATCACGGGACCGCCGCTCATTCCGGTCACCACCGGCTCGTCAGGGCTATGTATTTGCGCAATCCAAACGCCCGATCTGGGTTCCCGTTCAATATAGACTTCGCCGTGTCGGGTTTCCAGATTGCTGGAACCTGCGGGGAAACCCATAAGTTTTATCTTTTGTCCGGAATATGGTTTTGGTGGAGGTTCTTTTGGAAGGACGCAATTCTTTAGCGCGGCATCGAGCCCCGCAGGCCAAAGTTGAGCTTTGCCTTCTTTGGCAAAAGGCGGCCATTTATGTGCGGTGCTGGTAAGGACATGACCTGCGGTAATCCAGCCGCCCCAATATGGAAAAAAGGTCCCGTAGCACTGCGATGCCCTTTGATTGAAGAAATAGCGGCGGACTTTAAAAGTTTGCGGTATCGGAGTGTTCCCTGATTTAGAAACCTCCATGGGCGCGGCAGCGGCAGGCACATCATCCTTTCCGAAAAACCGTTTGAAGAATCGTGACCATCCCATACCATCTTATGACTTTGAGCGGTAAAGGTGACAAGTCTGTTTGTAACACCT
>CAYQNQ010000069.1:1403-12387 GCA_964418815.1 uncultured Hellea sp. | reverse complement strand
GGGGATCTGAGTAAAGTCGGTTTAACTTTAGTAGAGGCGTCAAAATCAGGGATTTCGGCATTTAAAACAGGCTGATCAAACATTTGGGCTAGAGTCTGGTGTTTTGCCTGAAAGTTTTGGGCAACGCGTTCAAAGTCCTGTTGCTGTTGAGTGAGTTGAAACTCCGCGCTTTCAAGTCTCGCCCGTGTATCTTCTAATAATCTTTCATATTTGGCTTTAACAACCCGGTTTTCTTTGGAGGCGCTAGCTAATGGGTTGAACCCCCAAATCAGGTTCACAACTGTCAACAGACACCAAAGCGCGATAACACCGACAAACGAAGTTATCATGACTTGAGTGCGTGTTTTTAGAACAAAATAGCTGACCTCGCCTCCAGACCGCAGATAAATCTGACGTTCTGGAAAATACCGCAGGACTGCAGCATTTGTCTCCTCTCTCAAGTTCCCTATCATTTGTTCCCCGGGGCAATTCTTATTTTGGCCAAACAACGAAATTCTGAAGGCTTTTTCAAGCTATATTTCATGTCTAATTTAAATTTTTCCATTTTGTAATGCTTCATGACAGTGGCAGGTAGTAATCTTCGTATAATTCGGCTTCAAAACGCGCCTTTTTGTTGAATGGTTTCTTGAGCATCCCCTTATAGTGAGTTCGAACAAGCTCCTGAAAATAGACAATGGGGTCTTTTGACCGAACTTTGGCAACGTAATTAAACCATTTTGTTCCGAAATTTACGTGCTGAACTTCCTCCTTTAGAATCACTTCCAAAATTGCAACTGCTTCTGGCTCTCTGTTTTTCCTTAATTTTTCAATAATTTGAGGCGTAACATCAAGTCCTCTAGCTTCTAAAACCATAGGGGCAACTGCCAATCGTGCCGCAATGTCAAAAGCGGTATCGCTTGCAGCATCCCATAGCCCGTTATGTGCAGGAAATGTGCCATATTCGAAGCCTCTGGCCTTAAGATATGCGTTGATTAATGTGAAATGCCGGGCTTCATCTGAAGCTACAGACAGCCAGTCTCCAATAAATTCGCTCTTTTTCGCTAGGTTTTCGAATATAGGGTCATTAGCGAACCTCAAAACCATATCGAGAGCCAAATTTATCGCATTAAACTCTATATGGGCGACCGCATGCATAAGCGCCGCTTTACCGCGCTCAGAACCGAAGCCTCTTTTGGGAACTTTGGCCGGAGAGACTAACTCAGGCACATCCGGGCGTCCGGGCTCGTCATTGACTTCCGGAAATACTATTGGCCGGTTAGAATCTCGTTGCCAGTCTTGATAAATAGAAATCGCGAGGGATGACTTTTCCTCAGGACAGGTGCATTCCAGCGCCGTTTTGACCCCGGCCAAAACCCCCATGATTATGTCTGAAGGGTTTTAAGCCGCTCAAGAACTTCTGCGGCGTGGTTTTTGACTTTGACCTTACGCCAGGCTTCGGCAATTTTTCCGTCAGGCGCGATCAGGAAAGTTGCTCTTTCAATACCCATATAGGTTTTGCCGTACATCTTCTTTTCAATCCAAACGCCATAAGCTTCGGTAACGGTTCCCTCGAGGTCCGCGCCGAGACTAATGGACAGCTCTTGCTTGGCGATGAAGTTTTCATGTTTTTTTACGCTGTCGCGGGAGACCCCCAGAATTTCGCAGTTATTTTCCTGAAAGCCGGATTTCAAAGCCGAAAAGTCTTTGGCTTCTACAGTGCATCCTGGCGTATTGTCCCTTGGATAAAAATATAAAACCAGATATTTTCCGGAATAGTCTGCTAGCGAAACAGTTTTCCCGCCCTCGGCTGGCATTTCAAATGACGGGGCTTTATCACCGGTTTTAAGATCGGACATTATTCTTCCTTTGAAAGTTATCCTACACGAATGAGAGCGTGCTTTTTCTTGCCCACAGAAATTTTAATCACGCCATCTTCAAGATCGCTCTGGGACAAGCTCTGAAAAGGATCCGTTACTTTTTCGTCGTTCACTTTAAGGGCACCGGCTTTGACATGACGCCGCGCTTCGCCTTTCGATGACGCGAGGCTGGACAGCACAGCTGCGTCGACAGCTGTTAAGTCGTCAAGACTTTCCACATCAAATGTCGGCAGACCTGCGGACGTAGCGCCGTGAACAAAGGTTTGGTTCGCCGTCTTTGCGGCGTCTTTTGCAGCGTCTGCACCATGCAACAAGGTTGTGGCCTCATCGGCAAGACGGATCTTGGCCTGATTAATATCCGCGCCTTGAAGTGCTTCCAGTTCCGATATCTCGTTCAAGGCAACATCTGTGAACAGGCGCAGAAATTTCCCGACATCCGCGTCATCAGAATTTCGCCAGAACTGCCAATAATCGTAAGGGCTTTTGACAAATTCTTCGCCCCATGAACTATCCGCGTTGAGCCACATAGCGCCTTCAGCCGTTTTGCCCATTTTTCCGCCAGAAGCCGTTGTAATCAGAGGCGTGGTAAACCCGTAAACTTCGTTGCTCTCTACGCGGCGAGTCAGGTCAACACCGCCCACAATATTACCCCATTGATCAGATCCGCCCAGCTGTAAACGGCAGTCATAACGGCGATTCAGTTCAAGGAAATCATAGGATTGCAGAAGCGAATAATTGAACTCAAGAAATGTCATGGGCTGTTCGCGCTCCAGACGCCGCTTTACGGATTCAAGGGCGACCATGCGGTTTACCGTAAAATGAACGCCCATATCCCTCAAAAACTCAATGTAACCGAGTTTATCCAGCCAATCCGCGTTATCGACCATAATTGCCGCATTCGGACCTTCGAAATCCAGAAACTTGGAAAACACCTGACCGATACCGTTTTTATTATATTCAATAACTTCCGACGTCAGAATGGGCCGCGATTTATCTTTATCTGTTGGGTCACCTATTTTAGTGGTTCCGCCGCCCAGAAGAACAATGGGCCGCCCACCGGCTTGCTGCAAATGCCGGAGCATCATAATCTGAACCAGGGATCCCACATGCAGACTTGGCGCTGTGCAGTCGAAGCCAATATATCCCGTCAAGCCGCCTTTGGCGGCAGCTTTATCCAGACCAGATTCATCGGTGCATTGATAAAGGAAGCCGCGCTCAGTGAGGCGCTTCATCAATTCCGATTGATATGTGCTCATTATTCTGGCCTTATGATTGCCGAAGCTGGGCTTCTAACAATATGATTCCGTAAGTCAAAGGTTAAGCGGTGAGTTCGAAAATTTATACGGCACTGGGTCTAATGAGCGGCACATCGCTCGACGGGATTGATGCTGCCATCATTAAAACGGACGGCCAAAAAATAATTGAATTCGGACCCGTATTTCACCGTCCCTATAATCTTTTAGAGAAGAGAAAACTAGGGAAAGCGACCAGAGCCGCCTTGAAATGGCGGTTTATAGGATCGCGCCCGGGACGCCTGGAAACCGTTGAAAATATGCTCGATGACCTTCATATTGAGGTTTGCAAAAGCATTCTAAAATCATCCACCGTCGACGTTATCGGATATCACGGCCAGACGGTTGTTCATATGCCGCCTCAAAACGGTGAGTTCGGGCAAACCTTGCAGATTGGAAATGGCCAATTAATCGCCGACGCACTGGATACGCCCTGTGTTTTTGATTTCAGAACCGAAGACATGACAAAAGGCGGGCAGGGAGCTCCGCTCGCGCCGATTTTTCACAAGGCTTTGTGTAAGTATTCCAAACTGTCCGGTAAGAACATCGTCCTTAATCTGGGCGGCGTTGGGAATTTCACCTGGATTGATGGCGACACGCTGATCGCATCTGACACCGGACCGGCCAATGGCCCTTTGGATAGCTGGCTTTACCGGGCTGGTCTTGATTATGACAAAGACGGAGAGATTTCGGCGCAAGGCAATTTTGATATCATGCTTATAGAAAAATGGCTGCGCGAAATTCCGTTTTTCAAGCAAGATGGGGCTAAATCAGCCGACCGCCATGATTTTGATGTCTTGGGTGATTTGCTGGATAAATCATTTGAAGACGGCGCTGCGACATTGGCGGCCTTTTGCGCTGCTTCAGTCAAACACACACTCGCCAAGTTGAGCTTGAACCCTGACCGGGTTATCGTGAGTGGGGGCGGGCGCAAAAACAAGACCATTTTGAAAATGCTTCGGGACTTATTGAAATGCCCAGTCGAAACCGCCGAGGATGTGGGCTGGATGGGAGATGACGTTGAAGCTCAGGCCTGTGCCTATTTTGCCGTCAGATCCAATCTGGGACTTCCCCTGTCATTTCCGGACACGACCGGCGTACCCGAACCGACGACAGGGGGCAGAATAGTGTTTCCTAGAAAAGAAACAGATCCGCTGTAATCATATCCGCAGAGACATTTTGAATGAGAATGTCTGTAGCGCCTAAATCGATTTGAACGCCCCAGGAGCGGTCAATTATATTCAGGTCATCAAATTCCAAACCATTATAAGCCGTTAGGTCGATCCGATCGTCAGCGACATTAAAATCGGTTAGAGTATCGTCATTACTGTTCTGGTCGAAAACGAAGATATCAAACCCTTCGCCGCCGGTTAATACATCCCTGCCGGTACCGCCATCGAGTATATCGTGTCCTGCGCCGCCGTCGAGAATATCTCTTGAGGCGCCGCCTTCCAGGATATCGTGACCGTTTTCACCAAAGAGCTGATCCTGTCCGTTTTCGCCGTACAGCCAATCGGAATCTTCGCCGCCATATAGAGTGTCGCTTCCTCTATCACCGTAAAGTCTGTCATGACCGCCGCCGCCAATCAGTTCGTCTGCAAAGCTGCTGCCGCGAACAACGTCCATGCCTTCGCCGGCATCGATCCGGGCGATGTTTTCAATCCGTATTCCGGTGAAATCCCAGTGCTCAGCCTGATCAGATCCGCCAATCCAGACGTTTGAAAATCCGTTTGCAGAGATAAGCTCAATACCACTGCTGACATTGTTAAATCCGTCTGCAAGCGAGATGAGAACATCATCTTCCATTGCGACCATACGGTCCGTGCCTGTGGTACCGGTATCCTGGATGATATCCGTCCAGCCTTCTGAATCCTGGTAAAAGACATAAAAGTCAGCGTTTTCCCCGCCATCTAAAAAGTCGTTCCCGGACGCGCCGTCCAAGACGTCAACACCGTTGCCGCCATATATGGTGTCATGACCTTCTTCGCCCCAAAGATAATCATTGCCATCTTCACCGTAAATTGTGTCATGACCTTCGCCGGTTCTGATACGATTGGCAGAGGCATTGCCAGTGACATGATCATGACCTCCGCCAGAATTGATGTAGTCATTGCTGGCAATATCAATCTTCACGCCGGTAAAATTCCACACCTCAGCATCATTCGTACCGCCAATTGTGACATCGTCAAATCCATTGGCTGAGATCACTTCAATTCCGCTGGCAGCGCTAAAACCGCTAGCCAGTCCGATAACAGTTCCGGCTTCTGTAGCCAGAATACTATCCGTTCCGGAAAGCCCCGTATCTTCGTAAGTATCGACGTAACCTTCGTTTCTGAGGCCAACCAGATAGCTATCTGACCCTTCGCCGCCATCGAGATAGTCATAACCATGGCTACCTATCAGGGTATCATTACCTTCTTCGCCAAGCAGAGTGTCATTACCCTGATTGCCGATGAGCGTATCTTCACCCAGGCCGCCCATAAGTGTGTCTCTGTTAAATCCGCCATCAATGACATCATCAAATTCAGTACCGCGGATATGGTCTTGACCGCCGCGGCCTTCAATAACATCGATGCCTGTAAGCTCAACACCGGTGAAGTCCCATCTTTGATGATCTGTATCGCCGACTATCGAAGACCCGTCTACACCGTCAATGACCTCAATGCCGCTTGAAACCAGACTAAAGTTTGTACCCAGGCCAATTCTAATGCCGGCGTCAGCAGCTAGTATAGTGTCAACACCGCTCAAGCCTGTGTCATTGTAAAGGTCAATATATTGATCCTGAAAATCTTCTGCGCGGAAAAGATAAGTATCGGAACCTTCGCCGCCGTCCATAATGTCATATCCAGTGCCGCCGTAAAGACGATCATTACCGGCGCCGCCATAAAGAATGTCATTGCCTTCGCCGCCGAGAAGCGTGTCGTCGCCTATGCCGCCATCAATAACGTCATGGCCTTCAGAGCCATATAATTTATCATCGCCTTCGCCGCCATCCAGGACGTCATGTCCTTCGCCGCCGTCGATCTTATCGTCTTGGGTTGACCCAATAATCTCGTCGTGCCCGCCATGACCAAAGATAAGAGAAATGCCGTTCAGTTCCACATTCGTGAAATCCCAATATTGGTTTTCATTTTCACCGGAAATTACGGAATTTGCGATCCCGTCAATGACTTCGATGCCGTTTAAAGAGAGAATTCCAATCGTGATGCCAGCTTCTGCGGCCAGAATAGTGTCGACACCTGTTGTCCCTGTATCGTTGAAGATATCAATATAACGGCCGTTAAAATCAGCGGCATTGACTATATATGTATCGGAACCATCTCCGCCATCCAGAGTGTCATAACCTGACAAACTGATTATAGTATCATCACCATCTGTTCCGAACAGCTCTTCATGAAAGTCTGTGCCTAAAATAGGATCTGCCATTTTTAATACCCGCAATTCAAATTATGGCGATTTTATACCATTCAGGTTTTTACATATGGCGAATAGACGTTGTTAACCTCGCACCAAAATTTGGCCTAAACGAATTATTAATTCGGGCTGTTTGGGCGTTTTTTGGGCTCGTTTTAAGGCTTTTGATTAATCGTGAGCAAATGCCCAGTATTAACCGAGTGTTAAACGCTTGCGAGGCGGGGCTCTCGCGGCGGGCAATAAATTGGATCCAGATGATCATCCAGATAATCGTCGATCACATCCATGGTCTCATCAAGCTGATTGGTATAGAAGTGGTCAGCGCCTTCAATGCGGTGCGTCGATATGATTTTACCCTTTTGCACGCGAATTCGTTCTATAACCCGGTCGACATCGTCCGCCGGAACAATCGGATCATCACTGCCATAAGTCACCAGACCCGAAGCCGGACAGGGCGCCAGAAACGCAAAATCATAGGTGTTTGTCGGCAGAGACATGGAAATGAATCCGGCAATTTCAGGACGGCGCATCAAAAGCTGCATGCCAATCCATGCCCCGAAGGAATAACCGGACACCCATGAAAACGGCGCGTTCTGGTTAAAACTCTGCATCCAGTCGAGGGCATAAGCTGCATCCTGAAGCTCTCCTTGACCATTGTCATAAGTACCAATGGAGCGGCCAATGCCCCGAAAATTGAACCTCAGCACTGAAAATCCACGCCCTTTATATTGCTCATACATGGCGACCGGAATGCGGTGATCCATATGACCACCGGCTTTTGGATGTGGCGACAAAATCATTGCGCATGGCGCGGCCGGATCATCAGACGGATGATAACGTCCTTCAAGGCGACCTTCTGGGCCTGCAAAAATCACTTCTGGCATAAATTCTCGTCGTTCTATCTTTAATCTTGACTAAAAGAGTCGGGATTAATAAACACCCCGCTCGTACTAACGTGGAGCGCCTTTAACAAAGGGTTTTGCAAAAAGCAAAAAAAATCCACCTTTTTAGTGAGTTAGGTAGAAAATAAAGTATGAAATTAACTGCGAAAGGGCGCTATGCCATTATGGCGATGACGGATTTGGCCGCTCAAGGCCCTGAATCGGTGGTCGCTTTATCAGAAATTTCTACGCGCCAGAGCATATCTCTGGCTTTTCTGGAGCAGTTATTCGGCAAACTTCGCAAGGCTGGGCTGGTTGAAAGTCACCGCGGCCATAGCGGCGGATACAGTCTTTCGGAGCCCTCAGAGACCATAAAACTAGATTCAATCATCTCTGCCGTCGATGAGGACATCAAACTTCATGGGTGCACGCCGGAAATCAAACAAAATTGCACAGGTCACACAACACAGTGCATGACCCATTCTCTTTGGGACGCACTTGAGGCCCATATTGAAGGATTTCTGGCAACAGTTTCCGTTGCAGATGTGGTTTCTCAGAATATAGACATTCCGCAAATGGCTTATATGGAGCCGGCGGAATGAGCGCGCGCATCTATTTTGACCACAACGCCACGTCGCCGGCGCGGCCTGAAGTGATTGAGGCTGTTACCCACGCTATGACGGTCATAGGCAATGCCTCAGCCCAGCATGGGCATGGCCGTACGGCGCGGAATCTGATTTCGGATGCGCGGGAAACTATAGGCCTGAAACTTGGCTTATGTGCGCAGGACATTATTTTTACCGGCGGCGGCACTGAAAGTGACAATACGGCGGTAGTGTCAGCCGTGTCCGGCGGCTGCAAACGTCTTATCATTTCGTCTCTGGATCATCCGGCTACTTCGACTGCGGCGGAGCGCTTTAGCGCAAAAGTCGATTTTATTCCTGCACTTTCAAATGGTCTTCTGGACATAGACTGGCTTGGGACCTGTTTAAAGAACTGGAATGCAGAAGATGGTCGACCGTTTGTCTCGATACCTGCCGTGAACAGTGAAACCGGGGTTATTCAGGATTATACCCGGATTATTGACTTGGTTCATGCAGCGGGCGGGCTAGTACATATTGATGCGGTTCAGGCTCTTGGCAAGTTTGAAATATTATGCCTGCCGGATTATCTGTCCGTTTCGGCCCACAAGATTGGCGGGCCTATGGGCGTTGGCGCGCTTTATGTAGCGGCTGATGCGCCCTACGCGTCTCACCTGACAGGAGGCGGGCAAGAGCGGCGAAGACGAGCCGGAACGCTTAATGTGGCCGGCATTTCAGGCTTTGGCGCGGCGGTGAAGGCCTCCAAAAACCTCGGAAACACCATCAAAATACGGGATTATATTGAAGTCTGCCTGCAAGAAATTGAATCTGAGCTTGTTATCTTTGGCGAAGAATCCCCGCGATTACCCAATACTTGCTTTTTTGCTGTCCCCGATGCGGGCTCTATGACGTTGATGATGGCGCTCGATATTGAAGGCATTTCTGTTTCCCGCGGTATGGCTTGCTCTAGCGGCAAGACCGATGCGTCGAAAGCTCTCACAGCCATGGGCCGTTTGGACGATGCGCCGCAGGGCGCAATCCGCTTATCTCTGGGATATAATAACACTATGGAAGAAGCGGAAACCTTCCTGAATGCTTGGGCGAAAATAAGAAAAAAGAACCGCAAGCAATTAAAGGCGGCATCATGAGCGAAAATACTAAAGTCAAAGACGGCATTGATGCGGAAACCGTTGAGGGCGTGCGCGCGCTCGAGGCCGAGAAGTACAAATACGGCTTTGATAGTGATATCGAGCAGGAATTTGCGCCCAAAGGCCTGAACGAAGATATCGTCAAATTCATTTCAGCCAAGAAGGAAGAACCTGAATGGCTATTGGAATGGCGATTAGAGGCCTATCGCCGCTGGCTCACTCTCGAAGAACCGGAGTGGGCGATGGTCGATTATCCGGAAATCGACTTTCAGGACATGTATTATTACGCATCGCCCGTGAAAAAAGAGGGACCTAAGTCTCTCGACGAGGTCGACCCGGAAATTCTCGAGATTTATAACAAGCTCGGCATCTCGCTAAAGGAACAGGAAGTTTTGGCAGGTGTCGAAGGCGCGCCAAAAGTGGCCGTGGATGCGGTCTTTGACAGTGTCTCGGTCGTGACCACCTTTAAAGAAGAGCTGGCCAAGCACGGCGTGATATTCTGCTCCTTCTCGGAGGCCGTCAAAGATCACCCTGAACTGGTGAAAAAATATATGGGCTCGGTCGTACCTGTCACCGACAATTACTACGCGACGCTCAACAATGCCGTCTTCTCCGACGGATCCTTCGTCTATATTCCGCCCGGCGTGCGCTGTCCCATGGAGCTCTCCACTTATTTCAGGATGAACGCACAAGGCACCGGACAGTTTGAACGCACACTCATCATTGCCGATAAAGGCTCTTACGTTTCTTATCTTGAGGGCTGCACAGCCCCAATGCGAGATGAAAACCAACTCCATGCCGCTATCGTCGAGATTATCGTCCACGACGATGCGGAAGTGAAATACTCCACGGTACAAAACTGGTGGCCGGGCGACAGTGAAGGCAAGGGCGGGGTCTATAACTTTGTCACCAAGCGCGCCGATTGCCGGGGTAAAAACTCCAAGGTCAGCTGGACCCAGGTGGAAACAGGATCTGCTGTAACCTGGAAATACCCGTCCTGCATCTTGCGCGGCGATGATAGTCAAGGCGAGTTTTATTCGATTGCGATCACCAACGGGCACCAACAAGCTGACACCGGCACTAAAATGATCCATTTGGGCAAGAACACTAAGTCGCGGGTTATTTCCAAAGGCATCAGCGCCGGGAAATCCAACTCCACTTATCGCGGGCTCGTTAGCGCCCACCGCAAAGCCATCGGCGCCCGGAACTTTACCCAGTGCGATAGTCTGTTAATTGGCGATCAATGCGGCGCCCATACCGTGCCCTATGTAGAAAGCGATACGTCCACCGCACAGTTCGAGCATGAAGCCACCACATCCAAGCTTTCCGATGATCAACTCTTTTACTGCCGCCAGCGCGGCCTCAATGAAGAAGAAGCCGTCGCGCTTCTCGTCAACGGGTTCTGCCGCGAAGTGCTGCAAGAACTCCCCATGGAATTCGCCGTTGAAGCCCAGAAGCTCGTCGCGATTAGTTTAGAAGGTTCAGTAGGTTAGGAAAAACAATGGCTAAGAAAACAACAAAGAAACCTGCGGCTCCAAAACGCCGCTTGATCTCTCTATCCGAGGGCGAGAAAAACTATGCCATGTCACGCGCCGTCGTGCAGGGCGACTGGTGCTTTGTCTCGGGCACTGTTGGATATGATTATTCCAAAGGTGAACTGCCGGAATCGGCGGCGCAGCAAGCTCTGAATACATTTGCGAATATCATGGCGGCGATGAAAGAGGGCGGATTTGAGCTCGGTCACACCATTCGCGTCCAATACACAGTTTCGGACCAAAAATATATCAAGGAAGTTCTCCCGATCATCAAAGC
>CAYQNQ010000069.1:0-1303 GCA_964418815.1 uncultured Hellea sp. | reverse complement strand
GTTAATGAGGGCGAAACGCCCATTTTGACAGGGTTATCCCTCGAGGTGCCTGCGGGTGAGGTCCATGCCATTATGGGGCCGAACGGGGCCGGAAAATCGACTTTATCTTATGTGCTGACGGGGCGGGATGATTACGAGGCCACGAGCGGAACCGTTCAATTGGGCGGCAAAGACCTGCTGGAGATGGACGCCGAGGAACGTGCGGCGGCTGGATTGTTTTTGTCCTTCCAATATCCGCTGGAAATCCCGGGCGTCCCGACCATGACATTCCTGAAAACGGCCCTGAATGCCCAGAGAAAAGCCCGCGGCGAAGAGGAAATGGGCGCACCGGAATTCCTAAAGAAGGCGAGGGCGCTGGCTAAAGAGCTCAAGATAGCGCCGGATATGCTCAAACGGCCTCTTAATGTTGGGTTTTCCGGCGGCGAAAAGAAACGCATGGAAATCTTCCAGATGATGATGCTTGAGCCGTCTTTCATAATTATGGACGAGACCGATAGCGGGCTGGACGTTGACGCGCTTCGGATCGTGGCCGACGGCGTAAACTCATTGCGCGCACCTGATCGCGGGTTTTTAATCATCACGCACTACCAACGTCTGCTTGACTATGTCGTGCCGGATCAGGTCCATGTTCTGGCGGGCGGCGGCATCGCAGCATCAGGAGATGCAGATTTCGCCAAGCTACTTGAAAAGGAAGGCTACGACAAATATGCCGCCTAGCGCCGACATATTAGCCCAGCTTCCCCACAGGCGGATGGAAGCCTGGAAATGGACCGATGTTACCCGTTCCGTGGACAAAGAGTCTGCGGGTTTATCCGCGCTGATGACGCCAAAGTTCAGCGCGACCGAAAGTGTTATTATATCCGAGCAAGAAGCCCATCCTTCTGACCATATTATGGGTAAGCTGGCCCAAAGCTTCACCGATAAACGCTGGATGGCTTATGTTTCCGAAGGCAAATCGGGAGAGCTTCTGATCGAAGATATGGACGCCGGGCATGGGCGTATCGGGGTCATGATCGAAAAGAACGCGGAGCTTACGATTACCGAGCACCACAAAGGCCGATCTGGAGTTTTTTCCAATATTGAGCTCAATATTCATATGGCCGAAGGTGCCAAGCTGAACCGCGTCATCGTTCAAAATGATCCGGACAATCATACCCGCATTGCCACGACGCGAATAGCAGCCGCAAAGGGCACGCAAATCAATCAACATTGCCTGTCTCTGGGCGGCGCGTTGACCCGGCTCGAAACCCGGCTTTACGGCGAGGGCGAGGGCGAGGGCGAGGGGATTGAGGCGAATATCAAC
>CAYQNQ010000068.1:0-12413 GCA_964418815.1 uncultured Hellea sp. | reverse complement strand
GTTCTCGAGGAGAAAAGCACTCCGGTTGCGAGCTGGGTTTATGAGCTGGAATCAGCCAAAGCTCGGATGTCGTATGATTGTGAGCACTGATTTCAATAAAGGCGCGCGCATCCGTCTCTGAAACAGACACGAAAAACCCCGGATCTGTTTCTTTATAAACCAGAGCTTTGGACTCCGAAGTGTCTATATTCTGGCGATAGACAGCGAATGGCCGTTGGTTTTCGTCGCGTTCAGTCCAAAACAAAGTTGAATTATCTGCGGCCCAAACAACGCCGCCCGTACTTGTGGTGATGCCTGTCGTTTGGGTCTTGCCAGATTCCAGGTTGCAAACGAAAATTTCGTAATTTTCCGATCCTTTATTATCGAGGGCGAATGCCAGTCTTTTGTGATCGCGGCTATGGATAACACTCCCCAGGTCAAAAAAACCTGTATTGTCTTTTGCCAAAGCGTCAGCATCCAGCATGACTTCTTCAGCGCCGCCATTGTTAATGTCGCCATTTTGAATGGGCTGCCTAGCGTAAATTCCGTGCTGATCACCTTTGCGAAATCGGTGATAATAAGCAAATTTTCCATCGGGCGCCGGAACATCCGTATCTTCGGCTTTTAGGCGGCCTTTCATTTCTTCAAAAATTTCCTGTTTCAGGTCCTCAAGGGGGGTCAGAACCTGTTCTGTGTGGGCATTTTCCGCTTCAAGATAGGTACGAATTTCACGATCCAGCAAAGAAGGCTCGCGCATGACAGCCTGCCAATTTTCATCCTTAAGCCAAGCGTAATTGTCCACACGCTCTCGCCCTAATTGGCGGGTTTGCTTGGGCTTTTTTTGGGGAGAGGGCGGGTTTGAGGAAAGATTAAACGTCATACCGCCTCCTTAAATTGATTAAAAAAAAGCGCAAGAGCCTCCGGATCGTCAGGGCATTTGGTCACCCTTAGTTAACGAGTTATGACTATCTTTTCAGTGTAAGTTTAACCCCGTGAGAATTGCATGGAAGCTCAGCCGGCACTCGAACTGACCCAGACGGCCATCTCTAAGCCAAATGATGCCGGCGATATTCGTCGGCAATTGGCAAAACGTCTGGCGGATGTGATTTGCATTCCTGAAAGCCAATTGGCGCCTCAGGAACGTCACATGGCGGGCGATGTATTGGTAGAATTGTTACGCGAAGCCGATGTCGAACTAAGAGAGGGCGTCGCCAAACGTCTTGTCATGTTAAACGAGGCTCCTCGAACTATTCTTGTGATTTTAGCCAAAGATGAGTTGCAGGTCGCCCGGCACGTGCTTGAAAAAAGCAGAAGTCTTACAGATTCCGATTTGATCCAAATTGCCCGAAAGGTATCCAAGGATCATAGATTGGTGATGGCCCAACGGCGTAAGATTTCAGATGCTGTTGTCGACACTCTTGTTGAATTTCTCGAAGAAGAAGTGGTCGAAAAAGCGCTTCAGAATAAAGGGGCAAGCTTTTCGGAAACAGCTCTTCAGAGAATTCTTCGCATGAGCCGGAATCACCACCGTTATGTGGAATTGCTAATCTATCGGGACGAGCTGCGGCCTTCTCATGGCTTGACCATGTTTTGGTGGGCCGATCCTGAATTTCGGCGAAAAATCCTCAAACGATTTTCAGTTGCCCGAGCGGTTTTACAGGATAGCTGTGCCGATCTCTATCCTAAAGCCGCGGCAAGCGGTTGGTCGGATCCGGACGTACGAAAGGCATTACAGTTTATCGAACGCCGTCAGCGGAACAGAGCTGCAATGGATCGCAGTCGATTTGATGGTTTGGAAGCAGCTCTTGAGGTTGCGGAAAAAGAAGGGCTGACTCGTGAAATCACGAAAGAAATATCCTATATGGCTGGAATCAAGCCGGCAACGGGCGCGCAAATTCTAACCGATCATTCCGGCGAGGCACTTGCTATCTTATGCAAAGCTCCTGGCCTAAAGAGAGACTCTCTGGAAAAAATGTGGAAGGCCCTAAAGCGTCCTTTGAAAGACGATGACGGCAATATTCACCCTGGTTTGCAAAGAGCGATTGCTACTTATGATGAACTGTCTACGGACAAAGCCCAAACGGTGCTTCGTTACTGGAATTGGTCTTTGACGTCTTCATTGAATGAAGATGTTTTGCGTCACATTAAAGACGGCGTGATTCCTAGAGAAGAGGATTACGGTGTCGCCGCTATTACCGCTGCTCTTGTCTTTGGATATAAACCACAGCCAAAGGTCGGATAAAGCACTCTTTTAGAGCGATTTTTCCCCAATTTTAATCCGATTAGGCTTGGCCAAAAGGACCCCGCCCGCTAAACCGTGCCAAATAAGAATGTTTAAGGTGAATCGGAGGGATAATGTTGCGCTTTGGCCTAGTGCTCGCAGTTGTTTTAGCGCTCTACTGGCTTGCCCTTTCCGGATACCTGAAAGACCCGCTTATTCTAAGTTTTGGCGTAATCTCGGTCATGCTGGTTATTGGTCTTTGTGCGCGGATGAAAATCATGGACGAAGAAACTGTTCCATATCTTTTTTTTCCTAAGACATTGTCGTATTTCGTGTGGCTCGGCAAAGAAATTGTCAAAGCAAATGTGCAGGTTGTTAAGGCCGTCCTTAGCCCGGATATGGAAATCTCGCCGACAATGGTGCGGGTGCCGTCTAAGCCAAGAACCGAAATTGGGAAAACCATGTTTGGAAATTCCATAACGCTTACCCCGGGCACTGTTACAGTCGAGATGTCTGAAGAGGAGATTCTTGTTCATGCACTCCTGACGGAAATGAGTGACGTTAGCGGATTTGACGAAATGGCCGAACGATCAGCCTGGTCTGTTGGAGAAGTGAAACAACGTCCAGAGGAACAAAGCTGATGGGCTTGATGGGGTATGTCAATCTCGGCGTGGCGCTTTTCATACTCATTAGTATGGCCATGATGCTGGGCCGACTGCTTATTGGGCCCACGCTCTATGACCGCCTTTTAGCCGTCAACTCTTTCGGTACCAAAACCGTTTTGTTTTTGTGCGTGTTCTGTTTGGTCATTGACCGCCCGGACGGGGTCGATATTGCGCTTTTATATGCGCTGATGAATTTTATCGCGACAATTGCCGTTTTGAAATTTTTCCGATATCGCGCGCTCGACGTATCACTTCTCGAATCTCATATTACAGATAAAGATGGGGCTGCGGAATGAGCGCGATGCTTATATTCGCTGCGGAAACCACGCACGCCGCAAGTTATGCGCCGGATGTTTTTCATTTGATACGGGATTGCCTCGCTATAGCCTCTATGATGACAGGCCTGTTTTTTGTGTTGAGCGGAACATTGGGCGTTTTGCGCCTGCCGGACTTTTTTACGCGTCTACATGCGGCCGGGATGACCGACACATTGGGAGCGGAACTGATATTGCTCGGCCTAATTATTCAGGAAGGGTTTACGCAGCTTAGTTTGAAATTCCTGTTTGTGTCCCTGTTCCTTCTATTGACGAGCCCTACTGCGACCCACGCTGTTGCGAATGCCGCTTACCAGGCTGGTTTGAAACCGCTTTTGGGTAAGTACAAAGTTCCAAGTCCCGATGAAATCGGCGGTGCAGCCAAGGAGGATGGACACTAATGTCGACAATTCTTCTTGATATCGGTTTTATGGCGATGTTGGTTGTCGTAGCCTTTGCCATTGTCCGATTGCGGTCTTTGTTTGCGATTGTCATGCTTCAAGGGGTTTACAGCCTTGTGTCTGCAGCGTGGTTTGTTTCTCTTGATGCTGTCGACGTTGCTTTTACTGAAGCGGCCGTTGGCGCGGGCATATCAACAGTCTTGATGTTGGCCGCTATGTTGCTGGCCGACAGAGAATCCAGAGTCGTTCCCATGAGCCGGCAGATTGGGCCGCTCCTCATTGTCGTTTTCGCAGGATTGGCGATGTTTTACGCCATTGGCGATATGCCGGCTTATGGCGATGCGCATTCGCCGGCCAATAGCTATGTTGGCCATGATTATCTGGAGCGGACCGCCGAAGAGATTCATATTCCGAATGTGGTGACAGCGGTTTTGGCCAGCTACCGTGGATATGACACCTTTGGCGAGGCCGTCGTTATTTTCTCCGCGGGTCTGGGCGTGTTGTTATTACTGGGTCTAAACGGCAATGCCGGTAAATGGCGTGCCAAACCCAATGGTGTTCGAATTTCTAAACAGGCAGCGCCTGCCGCTCGAAAAAGACCTCTACCCGCGGATGCTCCGCAAGCGGAAGCTAAGCCTAAGCAGGCCAGGCGAAAACGTGCAAAAAAACCTAAAACAACAAAAGGAGGGAAATCATGACGCCGCACGTCATCCTCCGAGTCATTGCCAAGTTATTGATCCCGTTGATCGCCTTGTTTGCATTTTATGTGCAATTCCATGGGGACTTCGGTCCTGGAGGCGGATTTCAGGCAGGCGTTATATTGGCTGCTTCTGTCGTTCTTTATGCCCTGATTTTTGGCCTGGATGCAGCTAAGAAGGCAATTCCGCCGTCCTGGGTCAGAATTGGTATGACTTTGGGGGTTTTACTTTATGGCGGAACCGGTGTTGTCACATGGTTACTTGGAGGAGAGTTTCTCAATTACAGTGTCCTGATTGAAAATTATCCCGCCAAAGGACAACATTACGGAATTATTGCAGTAGAACTGGGCGTGCTTCTAGCCGTGGCGAGTGTCATGCTCGCCATATTTTACGCGTTCGGCTCCCGGCAGCCCGATCTATCGGAAGAGGACTGGTAGTGATCTCGTCGGTTTTTGAAAATTATCATTATTCGGTTGTCATCATTTTGATGATGACGGGCCTTTTTGTGGTGTTCTCGTCTCGGAATTTGATTAAAAAGCTGGTTGGCTTGTCAGTTTTTCAAACTTCCGTGTTTCTATTGTACATCACAATCGGAAAAGTTGCTGGCGGGCAACCCCCAATCTTGGTGGATGATGGCCATGGAGAGAGCGGCGGCGGGAACGAGCACCACGCTGAAGCGGCTCTGAATCTAGTAACAGGCAGTGAAGCCCCGGTGGGCGGCGCTCATCACGGCGCCGAAGTGCTTTATTCCAATCCTCTTCCACATGTTTTAATCTTGACTGCCATTGTTGTCGGCGTCGCAACGCTTGCTATTGGTCTCGCGCTCGTTGTTCGTATTCGCGAAGTTTATGGTTCAATTGAAGAAGATCTGATTGCCGACCTTGATCATAGATATAATCTCGAAGGGACGGCGGACTAATGGATTTTCTGTCTCTGATACCGGAGTGGATAATCACGCATGGCGCCGCCCTGGTTGTCATTTTGCCGCTTCTCCTGGGGGCCATAACGGCTATTTTGCCCAGCGAAAAACTCGCCTGGTTTGTCACACTGTTTGTCACCATAGTTTCGACCATCACAGCCTTTGCGATTTTACTTGTCATATTTGGCGGTAAAACCCAGCTTTATAAAATGGGCGGGTGGGACCCGCCTCACGGCATTTCCTATGTGATTGACGGGCTTAATGCGCCGATCATTTTCCTGATTTGCGCCATGGGCTTGTTGACCACCATTTATGGTCTTAAAAGCGTTGTTGCCGAGGTCGAGCCGAAAAAGCGGGCCCCTTTTTACGCGGCGTTTATGTTGGGTATTGCCGGGCTTTTGGGGATGGTCGTAACAGGCGATGCGTTTAACGTTTTTGTCTTTTTGGAAGTCTCTTCAATCTCGACTTACGTATTGGTCGCGATGGGAGCCAGCAGAGACAGAAGGGCTCTGACTGCGTCTTACAATTATCTTATCCTGGGATCTATTGGGGCGACTTTTTTCGTGATTGGTTTGGGCTTCCTCTATATGGAAACCGGGACGCTCAATATGGCGGACATCGGCGCAATTTTGAGAGATCTCGACGGCGGTAGCCGCGTATCTATGGTGGCGTTTGGCTTTATAACTGTTGGCCTC
The DNA here is from genome assembly GCA_964418815.1 of uncultured Hellea sp. Taxonomy (GTDB): domain Bacteria; phylum Pseudomonadota; class Alphaproteobacteria; order Caulobacterales; family Maricaulaceae; genus JACOMS01. The sequence goes on along the minus strand of CAYQNQ010000068.1, from coordinate 6,521 downwards.
GGTTTAAAGCTGGCCATGTTTCCGCTGCACTTGTGGCTTCCCGGCGCATATGCCCATGCTCCAAGCATGGTGACGGTGTTTTTGGCTTCGACGGCGACGAAAGCCGCGCTGTATCTGATGCTAAGATTTACCTTTACGGTGTTTGATTTCAGTTTTGATTACGTCATAACAGTCCTTACCTATGTTATCACTGGTGTTGGCTGTGCAGCTATGTTGCTAGGGTCGCTTAGCGCAATTTTTCAAACAGATGCGAGGCGAACTCTCGCCTATTCATCTATTGCCCAAGTCGGATATATGCTGCTCGGTGTTGGAATGGTAACGGCCATGGGCTTAACTGCAAGTTATGTGCATGTGTTAAACCACGCTGTCGTCAAGGGTGCGCTTTTCTTCGCGCTTGGAGCTTTCTGGTACCGCTACGGCATTACGCGTACCGAAGATTTCGCAGGCCTTGGAAAAATGATGCCTTGGACCATGGGGGCGTTTACATTGGGCGGCCTTTCACTCATCGGCGTGCCTTTAACGGCCGGGTTTATCTCAAAATATAAGCTTGCAGAAGCCGCCCTGAATCGCGGGTGGGAGTGGGCCGTTGTGGTTATCATGCTGAGCTCGATTTTGGCTATTTTCTATATTGGCCGTCTCCTGCTGGCGGCTTATTTTCAATCACCGCCCGAAATTGACGGGAAGGTCGTGGAGAAAAACGAAGCGCCGCTGGTTATGCTGATCCCTATGTGGTTTCTCGCCCTTTTATCCGTCGGCATCGGGATCTATTACTCGGATTTTGTGGTGCAGCTCGGCGAAAACGCCAGCCAGGTTCTTCTTCCTGAGGGGCGCCCATGATGTACGACCCTCAAATAGCGCTAGCTCTTCTATTGATTATTCCGCTATTTGCTGCGGCACTTATCCCGCTAGCGGGACGCTATCAAAATATTCGCGAGGGGATTTCTCTTATCGCGGCGTTCGCGCTTTTGGCGAATGTTATTTATCTCGTGCGGCTTGTGGCTTCCGGCGAACGTCCAAGCTTGCTACTCGCAAAATTTGCGGGTCAGTTTGATATTGAATTTGTTCTTGAGCCTCTCGGGGCTATTTTCGCCGCGATTGCCAGCTCGCTATGGATAGTCAACACCCTGTTTTCCATAGGCTATATGCGCGGCAACAAAGAGAAAAATCAAACTCGTTTCTTTGCGTTTGTGGCCGTGGCCATTGCGGGGGCTATGGGAATAGCTGCGTCCGGCAACCTCATTACACTTTTCGTTTTTTATGAAGTCCTGACTCTCTCAACATTTCCTCTGGTCACTCACAAGGGGGATGAAAAAGCGAAACGGGGCGGAACAATTTACGCTCTAATTTTAATGGGAACGTCTCTGGGTTTGTTACTGCCCGCAATTATAGGGGTTCAGGTCGTTGCTAACACAACCGATTTTATGGTGGGGGGTGTTTTCGGCCCGGATGTAAGCATGGTGACGATCTCTGTTCTGCTATTCCTGTTTGCCTTTGGGATCGGTAAAGCCGCTCTCATGCCGGTTCATCCCTGGCTGCCTAACGCTATGGTTGCGCCGACGCCCGTATCTGCGCTCTTGCATGCGGTGGCCGTCGTTAAGGCCGGCGTGTTTTCAATCCTGAAAGTCGTGACATATACATTCGGCCCGGTCCTGACGGCCAGTGCCTCTATGAGCACGATCCTTGCCTGGATCGCCGCAATTTCAATTGTTCTGGCCTCCGTGATCGCCATGCGTCAGGATAACCTTAAAGCCCGCCTCGCTTACTCGACTGTGTCGCAGCTGTCTTACATTACATTTGGAGCTATGCTCGCCAGCGGCATGGCCATAATCGGAGGCGCCCTACAAATCGTTATGCATGCCTGGGGTAAGATTACACTCTTTATGTGCGCAGGAGCGATTTATACGATCGCGCACAGAACAAATATTTCGAGTCTGAATGGTCTTGGCCGGACCATGCCTTTTGTATTTGGTGCCTTCCTGATAGGGGCGCTATCCATTATTGGTGTGCCGCCAATGGGAGGCTCCTGGCCCAAATTCTTCCTAATGGTCGGTACGCTTGAAAGTGAGCTGGGTATATTGATGGGGGCTCTGATTGTGTCCTCAGTCCTAAACGTCATCTATCTTGTGCCAATTGCTGTTCGAGGATTTATGCGTCCGCCGGATAATCCAGAAAAAGACGCTCATATTGCCGAGGAGCGCAAGCTCCACCCCTGGGTTATTATACCACCTGTGTTAACGGCTACGGGTGCATTCATACTTTTCTTCTTTGCCGGTGACATGGTTGATTTTGTCAGACCTGTACTGCCGGGAGGTCTGAACTAATGGCTGAGAAACATTCAGAAACCCAAGAAGATCATATTCATCCTTTTGCCCGGCGGTTTTTATGGCTTGCCGACGAAAAAGTCGTCAAAGGATTTATATGGCTGCCGGTGATAGGGTTAGCTGTAACGATCCCGCTCGGACTTGTTTATGAGTTCCCTGAAAAACACAAAGCTGATTGGGACTTCTTTGCGTCCTGGGGGATTATTGGATTTATGGCTTACAGTTTTGTCGTGCTTTCAGCGCGGCCTTTGTTTGCACTGCTGTCCCGAAAAGAAAATTATTACGGCGAAGAAATTGTACCCGAAGACATAGTTGAGCCTGTTGTGGAGGTTCATCATCATGATTGATCTTCTGCTCTCTAACCCTGGCTTTATCATTATCTTGGCGGGATTTCTGTGTGCCCTGATACCCGTCAGCGAAGTTCGCAAATTTCTCGTTGGTGCCGCACCCATAGCTGCGGGTTTTATAATCTTTACCGCATTCCAAAACCCGGACGCCGCTTATACTAGCGTAATCGCGGGCGGTCAGGAGTTCATACTCAACCGGATAGACCGGCTTTCCATGCTGTGGGGATATGTATTCTGTTTGGCCGGCGTTTTAAACGCCATTTATGGCCTCCATGAGAAATGTAAAATCACGGATAGTTCAGCGCTCATATATATGGGCGCAGCGGTCGCCGGTGTTTTTGCCGGCGATTTTCTGACCCTGTTTATTTTCTGGGAAATGGCAGCCATTTCTTCTGTCATGCTGGTTTGGAAAGGCGGCGAAAACGCATTTCCTTCGGGGGTTCGTTATCTCGCCATTCATGTTCTTTCCGGTGTACTTTTATTGGCTGGAGCCATCATCTACGCCCGCTCCAACGGCATGGACTTTTCTATGGGAAAAGCCGGTGAATATGGTTTCTTAAGCCTGGATAAGCCGGGTGGTCTGTTGCTCTTCTTGGCGATGGGTATCAAGTGCGGATTTCCGTTCCTGCATAACTGGATTCAGGATTCTTACCCCAAAGCTTCCATCACAGGGACTGTCATTCTATCTGCCTTCACCACAAAGCTGGCGCTCTACGCGCTGGCGCGAGGTTTTGCCGGGGAAGATAGTCTGATTTATATCGGCGCGGTGATGACCTGTTTCCCGGTTTTCTTTGCCGTTATTGAAAACGATTTGCGGCGGGTGCTTTCATATTCACTAAACAACCAGTTGGGTTTTATGGTTTGCGGTATTGGGCTGGCCGATATGAGCGGAAAATATGGGGAACTGGCCATGAACGGCGTTGCGGCTCACTTGGCGGCTGACGTCATATTTAAAGGCCTTCTGTTCATGTCTATGGGAGCTGTCCTTCTTAGGACCGGTACAACCAAAGCCAGCGATCTGGGCGGCCTTTTCCGGTCAATGCCGTACACAACTATTTTTTGTCTTATTGGCGCGGGATCCATTGCGGCTTTTCCTTTTCTATCCGCTTTCGTTACGAAAACCATGATCCTGACAGCGGCATTGGACACAGCTCTGCATACATCCGGCTATTCCCTTTGGGTAGTTTACGGAATGTTGCTATTCGCTTCCGCCGGGGTGATGGAGCATTCCGGGATTAAAGTTCCGTATTTCACATTCTTCGCCCATGACAGCGGTAAGCGGGTGGAAGAAGCCCCTTGGAACATGCTTGTCGCCATGGGACTCGCGTCCTTACTCTGTATCTTCTTTGCCTTTCCGTGGGGCGGATACCAATTCCTCTATAGCCTGTTACCGTTTGAAACAGACTATAATGCTTATACGGGTAATCACGTTGTGACTCAGATGCAGCTGCTCTTTGCGGCAATGCTTGCATTTGCATTGCTCAAGAAATTGGGGATTTATCCGGATGAACGCCGTGCGGAAATTCTGGATTTCGACTGGACCTACCGGCGTTTGGGCAAAAGTATTGCGAAATGGGTTGATGCGATGTGGACAAGGCTGTCTGCGAATGTAGGCGTCATTCGCCGAGATATTATAGAGCGCTCGGGACGGCGCCTTTATCAGCTATTCAGTCCAGCCGGCACATTTAGCGAATCAACACCGAGCGGAATCGCCGCTGTACTTACCGGCGGTATGTTAGTCTTGCTGTTCATTGTGATTTATCTGGCTTGATATGGGCGAAATGGACCGCATCGATATGCTTTATATCGCGGCGGACATCGTCACGGCTTATGTTGGCCGAAATGATATTCCGGCAAAGGATATTCCCGAATTACTGGATACGGTATTTCGGTCAGTGCAGTCTCTAGCCCACCCAGAGACAACAGATGCAGAAAAACCGGAACCTGCCATCGCGGTTGAGCAATCTGTTACGGATGAATACATATACTCTCTCGAGGATGGGCAGCCCTACAAATCCCTAAAAAGACACCTGCGGACTCGCTATAACATGACCCCTGAAGATTACAGGGCGAGGTGGGGTTTGCCCCCGGATTACCCCATGGTTGCCCCCGCCTATGCCCGTCAACGCTCTAAGCTGGCAAAAAAATCCGGTCTGGGAAAAGCGTAGCCTGACCATTGAATCGGTTCCGTCATAAAAAACCGGGTTAATAAGCGGTTAACCTGATATTTAACCTTTATTAACGCTTGAAGCTGCCTCGCAAATCATTCCAACTCAATACTAACAGGGATGAGGAAGAGGGGCGGTTATGCTTAAAAACAGCGCGTTCAGACACCAAATTGTGCTGCCTGAACAACAATTGTTTTACGATTATTGGCGTTCTAAATGCGCCGAGGGACGAATTCCTTGCCGCGAAGATATAGATCCTGCGGACATCACACCTTATCTGCCTATGGTGTCTTTGACTGAGGTTCAGCGATTAGGGCCTGATACTCGGTTTCAGTGCCGCCTTGCCGGAACAGGTTTTTGGGATTTGTATGAGTCAGAAATTCAGGGCCGCTATATGGATGAGCTGCCTATGCTTGAGCGCCAAAAAGCCTATTGGGCCCGGGTTTTAGGACAAGTAGCCAGCAACCGGCGCCCAACAGCCGGCGTAACTAAAACCGGAACACCTTTGGGATCCCATCTAGCGCAGTTCTGGATTAGGCTTCCCTTATCCAGAAACGGACGGGATGTGGATCTAATTCTGGGATATGACCATTTGGTCAAAATGTCTGACATTCCTGTGCGAGAGGACCACAAGGCCGAACCCATGCGAATTAGGGCTTAGAGCCGAATTTGGGCTTCTGATTTTATCCGGGATATCATAGCCCGTAACCCATTGGATCTCTGGGGTGATAAATGTTCCGCCAATCCAAGGGCGTTTAAAATGGGCTCTGCATCAAGGTTGCTAATATTTTCTGGCGTCCTGCCTGAGTAAATTTCCAGTACAATCGCAACCAGACCTTTAACAATATGGGCGTCACTATCGCCCTCAAACCGCAAAATATTCTTGGTTTTTTCAAAACTTGTCCGAAGCCAGACCTGACTCACGCAGCCTTTAACCTTATTTGCATCAACTTTCAGAGCATCCGGCAAACCTTGGAGCTGTTTCCCCATATCGATGACATGCATATAACGGTCTTCCCAGTCTGTCAGAAACTCGAAGTCTTCGATAAGGCTTTGTATGTTTTCCGGAATTTCCATTTTTTTCCTAGATTAGGCACTCCAGATAGAGACCACCCCGCACTTTCGCAAGAGCTGTAAATATTTTCGCCTATGGCGGGAAAGAGCTGGAATTATATGCTAGTCAAAGGCCACATATGGTGAGTCTGTCCATAGAAAGGGATGTTGGCGATGGCCATAGAACAAAAATCCAGAGGAATTCGGATCGCCAGCTTAATTTGGTTGGTTTGTATTGCCGCGGCATTGATAGGCGCGGGCTTACGAAACTCTGATGTTTTCCATTTGGTTCCCATAGCGGGACTGGCGGCAATCCCAGCTGTTTTAAGCCTGATTTTATCGCCAGTGCTTGAAAGGGAATGGGCCAAGATTATCGTCTTGTTTTGTTGGTTGGCACTCGCGATTATTGGATGTTTGGCCTTCAGTTTTATGCCTATGGCGTTTTTATTTTTGAGCGTACCCGCGATTGCAGCCGTATTTGACCGCGAAAAAGTCATAGAAGCCATGGTCTTATCAGGGGTTGTGGCTGCGGGATTATTTTATTTTTCCAGGCGCGGGGAGTTTGCTGACCTTGTTCTGGCGAGCGGCGCGCAAATGAGCTGGGGAACGACAACTGGCATAGCGGCCACCAT
>CAYQNQ010000067.1:0-13065 GCA_964418815.1 uncultured Hellea sp. | reverse complement strand
CAAGGGCGGATTTAAAGCCTTCCCGCGTCGTGTTCTCAACAAAGGATCCGGCCAGTTGATCTTTGCCGGCAAAGGCGATGGCGTGGACCAGAAAATCAATTTTACCCCATTTGTCCTTGAGCGTCCCAAAAGTATTATCCATGGTCGCGTCATTGGTTACATCGCATTCTACAAGTATGTCCGAACCGACGCTTTCTGCCAAGGGTTTCACCCGGCGCAGCAGTGCATCGCCTTGATAGGTAAAGGCCAGCTCAGCGCCCTGAGCGGCCAATTGTCTGGCAATGGCCCAAGCAATAGAATTTTTATTGGCTACGCCCATGATAAGGCCGCGCTTGCCCTTCATCAGCTCTCCGGCAGGAAAGTGTTGTTCAGCCATTTTATGCTCCTGAAGATTATTTTATTTTGCGACCGTAAAGCTCGAGGCGATGGTCAACGAGTTCATAGCCCAGCTTGCGGGCAATTTTTTCCTGAAGTTCTTCAATTTCCGGATCAACGAATTCAATTACATCGCCCGAGACCACGTCTATCAGATGATCATGGTGTTCCATGTCAGCCGTTTCGTAACGGGCGCGCCCATCGCGGAAATCATGGGTTTCGATAATACCGGCTTCCGAAAACAGCCGGACCGTCCGGTAAACGGTCGCCAGCGAAATTTTAGGATCAACGACAGCGGCGCGGCGATATAACTCTTCTGCGTCAGGGTGATCTTCGGCGTCAGAAAGGACTTTGGCGATCACACGCCGCTGGTCGGTCATGCGCAGACCGCGTTCGGAACATTTTTCTTCCACCCAACTTGTCATCGATTCCTCTTCTCTTAAAAAATACCCTATCTAATAGAGTGTTAAGCGTCCAGCTTTTTGCGAAAGGTCAGCGCTGCAACGCGGCCGTTTTCGCGCCGGTAATAGGCGGGACGGCGTCCGAGGGGCTTAAAGCTGCAGGATTTGTAAAGGGCGATAGCCGCTATATTGTCTTCGGCGACTTCGAGAAAAATTATGTCGCCTCCGCGAGCTCTAATCTCAGTCTCTGAAGCAGCTAATAATTGCCGGGCAAAACCGCTGCGGCGAAGTTTTGGATCCGTAACGAGTGTGAGGATTTCGGCCTGATCTGCGGCGAAACTTGCAATGATGAAAGCTGTGAGCGGCTGACCGATCCCTAAGCAAATATCCTTGCCGCAATAATTGGCAAAGTCGGATTCCGGCCACGCCGGAGCAATCGAGCGAAAATGCAGAGCCGCCATATCTTCTGCGTCTTTGGGACTGAGCCGACGGATCAAAGGAGGGATTTCCCGCCGGGCAGCTTGGCATCCGGACCGCGGGCATAGAGAGGTTCAGGCGGAAAATCTACAGGTTCGAGATTATCGGCCATCCATCCTAAAACGGGCCCTGAAACATGGTCAATTGGACTCGAGCCCAACCCCATTGGGCCCAGACCGTCACCAACCCGGTGATCAGACTTTATTTTTTCGATCGCGCGCCGGGCTTTGTCAGCCGGCATAGTGCGGGGCGGGCGGATTTCTTGTCCGGCTTTATAGACGGCCCAGCAAATATCGCCGCGTTTGGCGTTAATGGCAGCGATCACGATTTTATTCTGCGCGGGGTCAGCCTCGGCGGCCATGGCCTGCAGGGCCGAAATCCCGATAACCGGAATTTTCCGGGGCAAGGCGAAGCTGCGGGCGAAGGCTAAAGCTACGCGCAGGCCCGTGAAACTTCCGGGTCCGGTGGTGACCGAAATGCGCTCTATCTTCTCCGGGGGCTTCTGCGAGAGTTCAAGCGCTTTGGCCACCATTGGTGCCAGGCTTTCGGCGTGGCCGCGCCCGATTTTCTCGGATGGGTCGGCAAGGACCCTGTCTGAACTGACAACCGCGCAAGTACACCAGGATCCGGTTGTATCGAGCGCTAATGTGATCAAGCGGCCTGCTCGACCCGGGTAACTTCCGGGACATAGTGCTTCAGCAGGTTTTCAATTCCGGATTTGAGAGTCATGCTCGAAGAGGGACATCCCGCACAGGCACCGCGCATTTCCAGAAACACGGTCCCATCCGCATCGTCAAAATGTTTGAACACGATATCGCCGCCGTCTTGCGCCACAGCGGGCCGAACACGCAGGTCAATCAATTCCTTGATTTGTTCCACGATTTCGAGAGTTTCGCCTTCATAGCTGTGCTCATCATCGGCTTCGGCCGCAATTTGCTGCGTTAGCGGCACGCCGCCGGCCACAAAGAAATCCATAATGGCGCCCAGAACAGCCGGTTTTAAATGTTTCCACTGGGCGTCGTCTGATTTCGTTACCGACACATAATCCTCGCCGAAAAATATCCGGCTGACATCTGGAATCATAAACAGCATTTCCGCCAGCGGTGCATGCGCGACATCGTCGCCGCGCTGAAAATCTTGCGGCGGATTACCTTTTCCGGCGACGTCACGGCCCGGTAAAAATTTCAGCGTCGCCGGGTTGGGCGTATCTTCTGTTTGGATAAACATGTTTTTCTCCAAGTCTTCGACTAGCTACATGGCGACTTTGAGCGCCAACTGCAATAGGGCTGTAAAATTTTATAACCGGTCTTGACCTGCGGCCCGTGGCACGCGCAATAAACGCCTATGAGATATCTCTGCGTTATACCTCTGTTGTGGATGGGCTGCACCAGCCTGAGTACCCGCCTGCCGGAAACCGATAGTACCGCTCTCCAAAATGAGCAGTCTGCTCAGGAAAAAGCTGTGTTTGAAGAGGTAGACAGGCTGCGCCCCCGGCTTGATGCAGTGGCGCACAGGGTCTTGAAGGCCAATGCGGATATTTGCGAGAAAACGGCGCCGGATCCCGGATTTCAAACACAAAATATTGAGTCCTTTCCAAAGGAACTCCGCGCCGGCGCAAAACGGGAACTAGGTCTCGATGATGAACCGGAAATCGTGTTTATTCGGCCCAGGTCTGCGGCTGCGAAGTCGGGTCTCAAGATAGGAGACAAGCTATTCGGGGAAAAAAACCGGCCATTAGTATCGCCAAGCAGACTTCTGAACAAACATATGGCGGGCGATCTCAAAATCGAACGCGAGCGCAATAAAGACCGAGAAGAAGTCAGTATTTCCGGCGAAAAGGCCTGCTACTACCCTGTTTTTCTGAGAATGAGCTCGGCTATAAATGCCTATGCAAATGGAAGGTCGATTGTCGTAACGGCCGGGATGATGAATTTCGTCGAGTCCGATGATGAGCTTGCCTATATTATCGGGCACGAATTGGCCCATAATACCCATAGCCATATTCGCAAATCCATTACCAATTATACCCTGTCTCTGGGAGGCACTCGATATACACGTATCTTTGAAGCGGAAGCTGATTATGTGGGCCTGTATTATATGGTGCGGGCCGGATATGACCCGTCGGGAGTGGAAGATTTTTGGCGGCGTCTGGCCTTGCAGTCTATGCGCCCCATTGGCAGAGCCAAAACCCACCCGGCCTATCCGACCCGGTCTGTCCAGATAAAGGCCACGCGCGCCGAGATAGAGGCGAAACAGGCGGCCGGCGAACCGTTGGTTCCTGAGGCAAAAGATAAATAGGTGCGCGGAGTTTTTCTTTTTTCCCTGATGGCCGTAACGGGGCTGACAGCTTGCAAAAAAAACCCAAACCAGGCAGCTGCTCAAATTGAAGAGCCGCCGCTAACGGGAAACGCAGCTGTGCTCCAGCAATATCTTGACCTTAACGCGTCCCTTGAAAACACGGCCTATAAAATACTACAGGCCAATACGGATAGCTGCCCCGAAGTCAGTTTTGAAACAGGCATGTATGTGCATACTGTCCGGGATTATCCCGAGACTCTCAAAGAGCTTGTGGCTGAGAAATTATCTTTGGGGGAAAAACCTTCTATTCGGCATATCGTTTCCGGTTCTCCGGCGGACCGGGCAGGCCTCAAGCTCGGCGACAAAATTTTATCGGTCAACGAATTGGAAATCGTATCCGGGGAAAATGCCCGGCCATTTTTTGAAACTGTTATGCGGCGTGAACTTTTAAGCGGCAGCATGACTCTGAAAGTTCTGCGGGCTGGAAAAACGATCGAAAGACTTGTCACCGCTGAGAAGGTCTGCGGTTATCCCGTGAAGCTGTTTTTCGGAGATTATGTCAATGCCTATACGGACGGCGAGGAGATCTGGGTAACAACCGAACTGGTCGAAACAATCGGATCCGAGGAAGGCCTCGCTATGATTATCGCCCACGAAATGGCCCATGCAACTGAAGGTCATATATTCAAGGAGCCGACCCGGCAGTTTGAACTGGATGCGGACCGACTGGGCATGATTTATCTGGTCAAGGCAGGCTATGATGGGCGGCTGGCCTTAACACAATGGACGGCCAATCCGCTCAACCACAAAAGCCAGATTGGGGAGAGTCATCCGAATTTTGAAGAGCGGTGGCGGGTATTAGACGCGGCTCTAGCCGAAACCCGTCAATGATGCCCGCTATGGGTGACGGTTTCCGCGACTTCCGCAATAATTGTCATGTCCGGTGCGTGCTTGAATTTCAGCGTTAAAGACACATCCGGCTGGTCCTGTTTCATCTTGACGCCAAACAGCATCAAGTGAAGTCCACCCGGTTTAAAGGTCAATGTTTCGCCGGCCTCTATATCAATGGATATCTGGCGGCGCATGGTCATCGTATTATTGAGCTTTTCCGTCGCGTGCATTTCTACGCGTTCCGCCGCCGGGCTTTCGACGCTGATCAGGGCATCGTCAATATTGGTGTGGTTGGTTACTTGGAAGTAACCGGCCGTCATATTTTGACCGCCCATAGGCGATCTGACAATCGCCTCTGAAATAACGATACCTTTTTCCGGAAGGGGCTCGCCGCCCGGTGTGCAGCCCGAAAGAAAGACTGGCAGGCAAAGCGCAAAAATAAACCGTTTCATGTTCAGGCTTTCCAAAATCCCATAATATTGCGGACATCTGCGACAATCGGATCCGCGATGTTCGAGGCCGCATCAGCGCCATTCGCCAAAATACGGTCGATTTCATCCTTGGCGTTCAGATATCTGTTCATCAATTGGGTGATGGGCGCGATTTTTTCAACACACAATTCCGCAAGGGCGGGTTTAAACGTGCCAAATCCTTTTCCGGCAAATTCGTTTAAGACCACTTGGTCAGACTGTCCGGACAGGGCCGAATATATCCCGACCAAATTGGCAATTTCGGGACGTCCTTCAAGGTCGTCCGGATTATCCGGGATGACGCCCGCATCTGTTTTAGCTTTGCGGATTTTCTTGGCGATTAAGTCTGCATCATCCGTCAGGTTGATCCGGGATAGATCAGACGGGTCGGATTTACTCATTTTATTGCTGCCGTCTTTGAGCGACATGACGCGCGCGCCGGGTCCTTTAATTAGAGGTTCCGGGAGCGGGAAAAACCCGGGCGCATCAAAATCATTATTAAACTTGGCGGCGATATCCCGGGAAAGTTCCAAATGCTGTTTCTGATCTTCGCCGACGGGTACATGGGTGCCTTTGAACGCCAGAATGTCCGCCGCCTGCAAAACCGGATAATCATAAAGTCCGACGGACATTTTTTCGGAATTTTTACCGGCCTTATCCTTAAACTGGGTCATACGGTTCAGCCAGCCGATCCGGGCCACACAATTGAAATACCAGGCGAGCTCCGAATGAGCGCGCACGCTGGACTGCGGATAAATAATGGCTTTGTCCGGGTCTACGCCGGCGGCCAGAAAGGCGGCGGCAATATGCCGTGTTTGCTCGGCCAGTTCTGTCGGGTCCTGCCAGACGGTAACCGCGTGCAGATCGACTATGCAGTAGACGCAGTCATGATCTTCTTGCAGGTCGACGAATTTTTTAAGCGCGCCCAGATAGTTTCCAAGATGAAGCGAACCCGAAGGCTGGACACCGGAAAAGACCCGTTCAGGCCCGGAATATTCGGCTGGTTTGTCGCTCATTTCTGCCTCGGTTTGGTCGCCTCAGTAAATCGGGGGGCTTGTAACAGCTGTTCATGATTACTCAAGCCTATTCGGAAGAATTGCGGCGAAAGGCGTATCTGAAGTCGGCGGTACCAAAGGCCCGAAACACAAAGGAAAAAATGACGTAAACCAATAGCCCTAACCCGCACACCACTCCCAGCCATAAATAGTCGTTTAAAATGAAACCGTCCAGATTTGGCTGGGCCCAACGGGAGAGGAAAAATGTGGCGACTCCCATCATGACGGCTGCTGCAATGACACGGGGAAAGCGCAGGCGCAGGCGTTTATCAAATTTCAAATGTCCTTCGCGAAACAGGACATGGGCCAGCAGAACCACATTGGTCCAGCCTGCAATGGTCGTGGCAAGCGCCAATCCGAAAAATCCGAGGGTAAAGAACATTGTTGCGCCCAGGACCAGATTGAGAACGGCAGAAATGGCGGCGAAAATCATCGGCGTTTTTGTGTTTTCCCGCGCAAAGAAAGCGGGAGTCAAAACTTTGAGCAGGACAAATGCCGGCAGACCAAAGGCGAACATTTGTAGGGCCTGAGCCGTGTGTTTCGTATCATTGGGTCCGAACATGCCGCGCTCGAACAGACCGCCGATCAGGAATTGCGGCATTACCGCGAGCGCCACCGTTGCCGGGATGGTTAGATAGGCGGTGATTTCAATAGCCCGGTTCATGGATGTCATCGCGCCGGATTCATCGCCTGAGCGCAGGCGCCTGGCGAGTGCCGGGAGCAGGGCTACGCCCATGGCAATTCCGATAATGCCAAGGGGGAGTTGGTATAATCGGTCCGAATAATAAAGCCAGCTGGGCGCGCCTTCCTGCAAGGTGGAGATGGCGTGGCTGACCATAATATTGATGTGTGTAATCCCGGCGGAAATCATCCCCGGAATGCCCAGAACCCATAACCGTTTGACGCCGGGTGTGAGGCGAGGGCGATGGAGCGGAAGTTTTATCCCGCTGCGTTTCAGGCCGTAAACCAGCATCCCTAACTGTAGAAAGCCCGAGACGGTCATCCCGATAGATAAATACAGGCCTAACCGGTCCAGCGTAATTTCGCCGCGCGTCGCCAATAGCAGGATTGAAATGGAAACCAGATTATAAAGCACCGGTACAAAGGCCGCGATCGCGAAGCGGTTATGAGTATTGAGCATGCCGGAGATTAGAGCCGCCAGCGACATCAGCAGCAGATAGGGCATTGTTATGCGCGCATAGGTTACGGCAAGGGCGTAAACCGACTGGCCTTCAAATTGCAGAATTTCTTTGTCCAGTCCGCCGCCAATCAGATTTAATGTCCAGGGCATGGTAATTTGGAACCCGATAACAATCAGAGCAACAAGAAAGAGAAGAGCAGCAAAGGCTTCGCCGGCAAACCGGGCGGCTTGTTCATCGCCTTCGTTTTCGATGCGCCGGGCATAAAGCGGGATAAAGGCCGCGTTAAAGGCGCCCTCGGCGAACATGCGGCGGAATAGGTTTGGAAGCTTGGTCGCTGTAATCAGAGCGTCATTGACGACACCGGCGCCCAGGTAATTGGCCATCAACGTATCGCGCACGAGACCGAGGACACGGCTCATCATTGTAAAAAAGCTGATAATAGCCGTTGAACGGATCAGCTTCATGCGGCTCTCGCGCTCGTAGAAATAGCCAAAATATCCGTGAGGTTTTGTCGAAGGCGCTTTTTCTGCCCCGACGTCAACCGGCCATCAGGTCCGCTGACATAAAAAGCGTCGACGGCTTTATTGCCCACAACTTCGATATGGGCTGAAAAGACGCTGACATTTTCCTCAAGAAGCGCGTTGCCAATGGCAAACAGCAGACCCGGACGGTCCCGTCCCTCAATTTCCAAAATCGTCTGATCGGGTCTGACGCCTTTTTCAATAAATTTCACTTCGGGCTTAATCGGAATAGCGGCGGCGCGGCGGCTTATCTTTGCGGGCGGTACCTGGATTTCTTCCGCCTGCCCGCTAATAGTGCTGATAATTCGCATGCGCAGTGTGTCCAGCAAATGGTCATTTGCCCGGCCAAAAGCCAGCCCTTCTATATTTTGAAGGTAGAACACGTCCATGACCCTGTCATTCTCGCCCGTATGCAGGCGCGCGCCGACGATTTGTGCGCCGCAGGCCGAAATCACGCCCGCTAGGTCTGCAAACAAACCCACTCGGTCACGGGTTAAAACCCATAACTCGGTTATGTCTTCAGGTTTATGGACGCGCGTATGCACGCCGAAATCCAGCCCGGAACTTGTAACGCTGTCAAAAAACCGGGCATGTCTGACCAGTGCAGTCATCGTAAATCCGCGCCAATAGGCATTGCCAAGTTCGGAGGTTATAGGGCTTATACGCTCCCCCATCTCCTCAGTGAGATGTTCCTTTAATTGCTGTTTGGAGGCCGCTGCCTTTGCCGCAGGTTCCAGTTCTTCCTTACCTTCTAGAAAGGCTTCTGTTGCCAAATAGAGTTCGCGTAGAAGATTGCGTTTCCAGTCATTCCAGACACCGGGACCGACAGCTTTAATATCGGCGACGGTCAAGGCGTATAACATTTGCAGGCGAGAGACCGAGCCGATCATGGTGCCAAACTCCGCGATTGTTTCCGGATCTGAAATATCCCGCCGCTGCGCTGTTTCGCTCAAATCCAGATGACGCCGAACCAGCCAGGACACCGTGTCTTTAATGTCCATCGACAGGTCCATACGGCGGCAGGCTTTGCGGGCCAATTGCGCGCCTTCAATGCATTGATCTCCTTTGCCTTTTCCAGTGTCGTGAAGCAGACAGGCCAGATAAAGACATAATCTTTGGTCGCTCGAAAATTCATTGATGATCTTGGTGAGCAACGGAAGCGAGTCTTCGTAATCGCCAATTTCGAGATTATGATAGTGATCGACCAGTCTTAATGTGTGCTCGTCAACCGTATAGGCGTGATGCATGTTAAACTGTGTCCGGCCAACGATACCGCCAAATTCCTGCATATAACGGCCAAGCACACCGGAATCGTTCATGACCTTTAGCGTGGCGAAAGGGGCTTTTGATTTCAGAAGAATGTTTTGAAATATTTTGGCAATTTCCGGATCTCTCCGAAACTCATTATCGATGAGGTTTCGCCGAAAATCCAGTGATGACAAGGCGTCGGGATGGATGTCGAGATTACGCCGGCCGGCAATTTCAAACAGCTGCATAACCAGAGACGGATTTTCCCTGATCTTCAGCGGATCTTTGAACATGAGCCGTCCGTGATCGAGGAAAAAATCCGGCTCCTGCAAATTGCGTTTTGAATTGGGTAAAAGGGCGTCCAGCCCTTTGGGCAGGCGCAGCGATTTTTCGGCTTCTAATTTCGCGCAGGCAATTCGCGTCAGGGCGCCGACTTCCCGGGTGTTTTTGAAATACTCCCGCATATATCCTTCAACCGCTTCTTCAATGGGGCCGGAGGCATATCCCATTTTTCGCGCCAGAGCCGTTTGGCGATCAAAGCTCAGAGTTTCTGCCGGCCGTCCTGCTGCGAGGTGTAAATGTATGCGCGTGCGCCAAAGGAAGTCTGCGGCGCGTTCAAACCGCGTGGCGGCGGCTTTGTCAAAAAGTCCCATATCCACATAATTGGAGGGTTTTTGCGCGTCATTGATTTTCCCGCTTACGTCCAGAAAACGCGCGATCCAGTAAAGGACATGTAAATCTCTGAGGCCGCCCTTACCTTCTTTGATATTCGGTTCTATGACGTAGCGCGAATTGCCTTCCCGGGCGTGACGGACATCCCGCTCGCGCAATTTGGCGGCGATAAAGTTTCGTCCCTTGCCTTTGGCGACCGTCCGGCGAAAGCGCTTAAACAGCTGGTTGGACAAGTCCGAATTCCCGCAAATGTGACGCAGGTCGAGAAGAGCGGTCAGGATAGTCTGGTCGGATTTCGCCAGTTGAATATTCTGGTCAATCGTGCGGATGGATTGCCCGACTTTCAGCCCCATATCCCAGAGCATATATAAAATATATTCTGTCACTTTTTCGGCGTAGTCTTGTCCCTTTTTATCCGGGACTAAAAACAGAAGATCGAGGTCAGAGCCCGGCGCCATTTCTCCCCGGCCATATCCGCCCACACCGCAAACCGATAATTCCGGTATTTTCTTCCCCGGTTTTTCAATGGCGTAGCGCGTTGTGAAATCAAATAGGGCTTTGATCAGGCGGTCATGAATATTGGCGATGAGCCGGGCGGTTTCTATGCCGCCGTGACGACCCTGCTCAAACATTTTATGGGCATTTTCCAGCGCGCTTTGCCGGGTTGATTTCAAGTGCTCTAAAATTTTCGAGCGGTTGCCTTCCGGGTTATCCCCAAATTCGGCCAATTGTTTCTTGAGATCTTTCAGGCTTATGCCGCTTTTCGGCGCACTGGAGCGCGCCGGGATAACTCTCGCATTTTTGGGTTTGCGTTTAAATATGGGTCGGCGGGCCATGGATCAGGTCTTGGGTAATTTAGCTTTGAGTTCGTAGAGCAAATCAAGCGCCGCCCGAGGGGAAAGCTCATCAACATCCAATGCCGCCACTGCTTTGTCTATATCCGACGGCTCTTTTTTCAAGGCAGGCTGCGCGGCGGTGAACAAGGGCAGTCCGCCAAGGGAGTCTTGCGTATTATCATGGCTGTCCTCCAGCCGGGAGAGAACATCTCTCGCGCGGGTTACCGCCGCATCGGGCAGCCCGGCCAGCTTTGCAACCTGAACGCCGTAAGATTTATCGGCCGCGCCGGGCTGTACGTCATGCAGGAATATCAAATCACCATCCCATTCTTTCGCCCGCAAACAGGCATTGGACGCCCCGGGCAGTTTCTCGGCGAGGTCGGTTAACTCATGATAATGCGTCGCAAATAAGGCCCGACTGTGATTTATTTCGTGCAAATGTTCGGCGGTTGCCCAGGCAATGGACAGGCCGTCAAAAGTGGCCGTCCCGCGGCCAATCTCGTCGAGAATAACGAAGCTTTTCGGCCCGGCGAGATTAAGGATAGCCGCCGTTTCAATCATTTCGGTCATAAATGTGGAGCGGCCTTTGGAAAGATCATCACTGGCTCCGACTCTGGAAAACAAGCTGTCGGCAATGCCGATTTTGGCTTTTTCGGCGGGCACGAAACTGCCAGCTTGAGCCATCACGAACATAAGCGCATTTTGCCGAAGATAGGTCGATTTACCGGCCATGTTCGGGCCTGTGATCAAAGTAATCCGGGCGCTTTTTTTCGCGGAGGCATCGAGCGCGCAATCATTGGCCGTAAAAGAGCCGCCTTCTTTGCCGAGTGCTGCCTCGACCACAGGATGACGGCCGCCCTTGATAGAAAACTCAGGCGTGTTGTTGATAGTTGGACGGACGGCCCTGGTTTCAATCGCCCATTCCGCCAGGGCGCTGTGAACGTCCAAAAGGGCCAGACATCCCGCCATGTCCCGCAGGGTTTCGGCGTGCGCCGTCACTCGGCGCGTAAAGCCTGAAAATATTTCAAGCTCGAGGGATAGGGCTTTGTCAGCTGCGCCGGCAATTTGGCGGTCCAGATCGGCAAGTTCTGTAGTTGTGAAACGCACACCGCTCACCAGTGTTTGCCGGTGTATAAAAGGCCCGTCCTTCTGGCTTAGCATGTGGTCGGCATATTTAGGCGTGACTTCGACGAAATATCCCAGAACATTATTGTGTTTTATCTTGAGGCTCGGGACGGCGGCCTGTTCCGCATATTGTGACTGCAGTCCAGCAACAATCCGGCGGCTGTCATCCCTGAGGCCTAAAAATTCATCGAGCTGTGCATTCCAGCCCGGGTTTATGAAACCCCCGTCCCGGGCGAGCAGGGGAGGTTCATCCTTAAACGCCTCCGCGATGTCCGACAAAAGCGCTGTCATGTCAGAAGACAGGTCAAACGCCTCTACGCAGGCATTAATCTGAGCCGGAATGTCCGTCTTTGATCTGATGGTTTTTCCAATCTCTGATCCGGTCTGCATTGAAAGCCGGATGGACAGGATATCTCTTGGTCCGCCGCGGCCGAGTGTCAAACGGCTGACGGCGCGGGCCATATCCTGACTGCGCTTTAGCAAAGACCGCAGGTCCGCCCTTGTTTCGTCGTGACCTGTGAACCACTCAACAGAGTCGAGCCGGTCTTTGATTACGCGAATATCCAGAAGCGGACGTCCCAGATGATCGGCCAGACGCCGCGCGCCCGGACCCGTCACGGTTCGATCAATCACAGATAATAATGAACCCTTGCGGCTACCTTGTTGTGTCCGGTCGATTTCCAGACTGGCTCTGGTAGCCGGGTCAATAGCCATAAATCCGCTGGTGGATTTTTGCCGAAGCGGAGATAACCGTACCGGATTGCCGGCTTGGGTCAGTTGCAGATAGTCGAGCAAGGCTCCGGCGGCGGAAAGCTCAGCCGTGCCAAAATCACCCCAGCCATCGAGGCTTGAAATGCCGAAGGTTTCTTTAATTCGCCGCTCTGCACTGCGGCTGTCGAATTTGGATTTCGGCAAAGGCGTGTATGCGCCGGCGGGTAACCCGAGCTGGGCGAGTAACTCCGGTGATTGATAGAGCTTTTCCGGCAATACAAGTTCCCGCGGCGCAATGGCTGTTATTTCGCTGGCGACGCGGTTTTCGTCAAGCATACTGACCTCAAACCGGCCGTCAGAAATGTCCGCCCAGCAAATGGCGAAATCGCCGCCCAGAGAGCGGGCGAGGCTCATAATATAATTGGCCCCCCGCGCATCCAGAAGGGAGTCCTCGGTTAGCGTTCCCGGCGTAACCGTCCGGACGACTTCGCGCCGGACCACAGATTTGGAGCCGCGCTTTTTAGCCTCTGCAGGGCTTTCGGTCTGTTCGCACACGGCCACGCGAAACCCTTTTTTTATCAGCCGCTGCAGATAGGTCTCGGCGGCATGTACGGGGACTCCGCACATGGGAATATCCGCCCCCTGATGTTTGCCGCGCTTTGTCAGAGCGATATCCAGCGCCGCCGCGGCCGAGACAGCATCGTCAAAAAACAGTTCGTAAAAATCGCCCATTCGGTAGAACAGCAATATATCATCGCCGACCTCCTGTTTAATGGCCATATACTGGGCCATCATGGGGGTCACCTTTGTCGCCTTAGCGGATTTATCGACAGGTGCGTTCAT
>CAYQNQ010000066.1:0-13075 GCA_964418815.1 uncultured Hellea sp. | reverse complement strand
TGTTTTCGTAAACAAAACTAGAGGTTTCCGCTGAAAATTAAGCTGTATAAGTCACCCGTCTGAGGCCCGACATATGTTCTGGTAAACTCGGATGGCATGCCATTACACTTCCCCAACCGTTACACATTTTCGATGTTAGAGAAGAGGGCACGGTCAAATAGCTCTGCAAAGCAAGCTTTGTACGTGATCTCTCGGATTTATTTGTGGGGTGAACTACGGAAGATCAAGGTCCATCAAATTCTGTACTATGGAGAGTTTATTAGATCGGATGATGCAGCCGACCTGATTGATTTTATTCAATTCACTTCAATTACTCAGAAACAATTAGTCGCCCAAAGTAAAAATTCCATAAATTTTCACCAGCGCCGCAGTGTTGCGGTTTTACAACAATTGAGATTTAATTGTAATTGGTCATACCAATATAGACAAATCGGTCAATATATTATGTTGACATTGGTATTATTATTGGTTCTTTTGCAGCAAATAATCAATTGTTTCATAGGGGAGAAGTCATGAAGCACCAAAAATCCTATATTTTAGCCGCCCTAACTTCGGTATCTGTTTTGGCGATGGCCACGACCGCCACCGCGCAGGATGCTGACGATGACGAGATTATCGCCGTTGGCATTCGTCAGTCTCTTCAAAATGCCCTAATACAAAAACGGGAAGCTGAGAGCTTGATAGAGGTCATTGAAGCTGAGGATATTGGTAAACTACCTGATCAAAATTTGGCTGAGGTCTTGGAGAACATTACGGGAATCCAAATCACACGGACTGCAGGTGTGGGAACGGGCGTTCAAATCCGGGGTACGAATGACAACCGAGTGGAAATTAACGGAGTTTCTGGCCTGGGATCAGGAACAGGACGAGGGGGAATTGATTTTGAAGATATTAATTCCGCAATAATCTCGTCAGTTGAGGTTACAAAAGCGCCGGAAGCAAGAACCATAGAGGGCTCTGTCGGGGGTACAATTAATTTACGTACAATTCGCCCGTTGTCATTAGATGATTCATTGGCTTCCCTGCGTATACAAGGCGAAAATAGCAACTTGTCTGACGCAACTTCGCCAAGGATTTCGGGTACAATCGGAAAAAAGTGGCAGGGTTCAGGTTCTCAGGAAATAGGTGTTGTGCTTAGCGCAAGCTATACAGAGCAAGAAGCTACCTCGTTCCGCCCGCGGGTTGATCGTGATAATCTTGCCAATGTTGCGGGAGATCGATTTCTTGGTATTCAATTCCTGAATCAGGAGTTGGAAAATTTCGAGTTCGAAAATCTAAATTTTGCAGGCTCGGTTGAGGCGAGAGCAAACGAGAATATTAAACTCTACTTCGATGCTATAGTGAAAGATCAAACCAGAAACCAAGACAGTTTTAGAATTCAGGGTTCTGGTGTAAGTAACTTCATTGATTTTACAACGCCTACTTCTTTCGAAACTATCAATTTTGGTTCGCGTGACGGCGTGGACTTGGGGAGTGTTCAGGCGGCTCTTACGGGGACTATTCAGCCTATAATAAATCCAAATGATCCCCTGGATAACACCGGTGCATTTGATAGTGACGATCCAAATTTGCGATTTTCGAGTGATGTTGGTGCTCGTGAAACAAACAGTGAAATTTACAGATTGGGTACAGAGTTGGAGAAAGGAAATTTGAAGGGAACCTTTGAGTATTCGGCGTCACTCTCAAACACAGTTAATCCAAACCTAAGTACGACGTTGAATTTTATTAATCCTAGAATTCCTCTTAACGGATCTAGCAACGACAACCCTACGCCCTTCATTTACGATCTTTCGGGTGGGTCGCTAACGTTCGGTATCGATTTTGATTCACCGCTAGCTCCAACTGTTGAAGAATTACTAGATCCGGCCAATGTTTTATTGGATGCGGTTTCCGTCGGTGCGGATACAACTGAAAACCGTGAGGATGCGTTTAGGGCTGATGTTTCATATGATTTGACGGATAATAGTACGCTGGGCGGCTTTCTCACATCTATTGATGTGGGTTATCGGTACAATGATATTTCAAGTGAGTTTAACGACATTGGTTCAAACTTTAGTACTGGGTCAATAAACTCAAGTCCAAACGGCTTGTTGTTTCAGGAGTTATTGGTGGCGGGCCCATCTAATTTTGGAGAGGCCGATGACAGGGAGTTGGCGTTTCGCAATTTCCTCCTTATCGATCCAAATCTCGCAGCTAATGATCCCGATGGAACATTAGCGATACTTCAAGCCGCTCTTGCGACAACTCCAAATGGGAATTTGAATAATCCCGACATAAGTCCTAGTGCCTTTTTTAATATTGCTGAGAAAACTCATGCGTTTTATGGGCAGGCCAACTTTGAGTTTGGGCTTTTTCGAGGAAATATTGGGGCGCGTTGGTTAGATACATCGTTGGATTCCACAGGTAATACGATAATTAGTGGTGTTACTTCGCAGACTGTAACATCCTCGGGTTATGATGAGTTTTTGCCGCGTGTGAATCTTGCTGCCAACTTAACTGAAGATATACTTTTGCGTGCAAGCTGGTCCGAAGATATTTTCCGCCCAGATTTTGGTGATCTAAATACCTCCGTAAATTTCCCAACGGGGCCAAATAATGCGGTGAATATTGGTAACCCAGACTTAGTTCCTTCATCAGTCACTTCATTTGATGTTTCAGCTGACTGGTATTTTGCCCCTAGGGCTGTGTTCAGCGTAGGCTTTTTCCACAAAGACCGTGACGGAAATTTCACGGATCTGGTTGAAGAGCCCTTCGAGGATGCAGACGGATTCCGCGACATCACAGCGCCATGTGAAGGCGGCGGTATTTTCAATCCCGTGCCAGATCGAAACGTTTTATCACCCGTTATTGGTAATGGATTATGTGTCCCAATTGCCACAAGGGTCAATGATACCGTTGCCACAACGCAAACTGGAGTGGAGGTTGCATTTCAATACGATCTTTCTGACTGGGAAGATAAGATCGGGTTTGCTTCCGGATTTGGTGTTCTTGCAAACTATACATGGCAGGATTTTAGCGGTGGTGAAATTGCCCAAAACGCTTCGGGTCGGGGGCAGGAAGTATTTGACTTTACCACTGGGGGTGTTGGTCAGGTTTCAGCGGTGCAGGGCCTGCTTGATAACTCTGAAAATGCTTTCAATGTCACTGGTTACTATGAGAAATATGGCCTTTCTGCCAGGTTGCGTTACACATGGCGCGACGCGTTTAGGACACTTGACACAGCGGCCGGGGCATCTCTGAATAGTACACTTGGATTTCCTGTTGTTACGGCTGCCAGAGGCCAGTTAAATGGCAGTATCAATTATGATGTAACCGAGCATTTCACTGTAGGTGTTGAGGGAGTTAATCTGACTCAGTCAGATATAGAACAGTTTTGTGTAAATGATGGTGCACTGCTTTGTTTTCAGGGTCTGCCAGATAGAAGAATCACTTTCGGCGGCACTTACACCTTCTAGATCAAAAAATTCCAATTTGACCGCATGGTCATTTCCCTTGAACTGGCACAACTTCTTAAAAGGAAGTTGTGCTTTTTTTTCAAATAAAATTGGTATAGGCAATGTTTGGAAAATTAGAGAATTGGTATAAATAATGACTGAGAAAAGACTGTATCATACGGTTGCAAATAAAATTCTGGAATTGATTGATTCCGGTGTTTTTCCGCCCGGTTCAAGACTTCCGGGCGAGCGGGATTTGGCCACAAAATTTGGCGTGAGCCGCGTTGCAGTTCGAGAAGCTGAAATTTCTCTGCAGGCTCAAGGGCGGATCAACATAAAGGTCGGTTCCGGCGCCTATGTTTTGGATGCTTCAAACCGCAAAGTGAACGGTCTTCCAAAGGTTGGTCCTTTCGAACTCACTGAAGCCCGCGCCCTTTTTGAGGCGGAGGCAGCAGCCTTGGCCGCCCCGATCATTACCGACGAAACCCTCGAAGAACTTGAGGGGTTGATTGAGATAATGTGCGGAAAAAAAGAAAGCTCAATGACAGCCGAGGAAGCCGACGCAGCCTTTCATTTGGCTATAGCCAGCTCAACAAATAATCACGCTATCATGTTTGTAATCGACAGTATGTGGAAAATGCGAACAGAAGCCGCGCAGCTTCAGAAGGTTTATAAAAACGTCTGTGAGCGCGATACCTCTCACCGCGAAGCTGAACATCAGGCCATATTGGACGCGCTGAAAAATAGAGATTCTTCGGCGGCCCGCATAGCTATGCGCGCGCATTTTACGCGAATGATTGACGCTCTTCTCGAGGCTTCCGAAGAAGAGGCCTATCAGGAAGTTAAGCGAAAAGCTTCCGAGAGCCGGTCTCGCTACATGCTGACAAAACAGCTAAGCTAATACAGTCTATACCAATATTTAAAATTGGTCATTATTATTGGTTGACAATTTGTCAGCCAGTTACGTATATTTCCTCATAAAATTAATAACTTAACTATCCAAAAATTTTGGGGAAGGTGCGATCACGTGAGAGGGAGAAGGCGAGAATTTGTCGGTGTTTTGGCGCTGCTCGCCGCTTCAATTTTGGGTGCCTGCGACGCTCAGTCTCCAGAAGATGGCGGGGTCTCTGAAGGACAATTAGTCGATTCTCAAGACGCGTTTTCTGACGCCGTTAAGTCGGCGGAACCTGGCGATACAATTACTTTGGCCAATGGAGTTTGGAAGGACTTCGAAATTCTTTTCACGGGCGAGGGCACGGAAGAGAAGCCCATTCGCTTAACGGCGGAAACGAAGGGCGAAGTTATTCTCACGGGGCAATCCAATCTTCGTATTGCGGGAGAGCATCTGGAAGTTTCCGGTCTTGTATTCAAAGACGGATTTACGCCAACACAGGAAGTTGTCAGTTTCCGGCGCAATAAGGATCACTTGGCTAATAACTCGCGCATCACAGAAATCGTTATCGATAATTTCAATCAGCCCGAACGGCAGGAAGTTGATTTCTGGGTGATGATGTACGGCAAAAACAACCGGTTCGATCACAACCACATTTCGGGCAAGCGCAATAAGGGCGTCACGATGGCTGTGCGCCTCAACACAGAAGCGAGCCAGGAAAACAGCCACCGCATAGATCACAACTATTTCGGCCCGCGATCTATATTGGGGTCCAATGGCGGCGAAACCCTTCGGATTGGTACAAGCCACTATGCCACGACGGATAGCCTGACGCTTGTTGAAAATAATTATTTCGATCGCTGCGACGGCGAGCTCGAGATTATTTCCAGCAAATCCGGCAATAATGTGATCCGGGGCAATACGTTTTTCGAATCGCGCGGAACTCTCACTATGCGCCACGGCGAGCACACGCTTGTCGAAGACAATGTATTCTTTGGTAACGGCGCGGATCACACGGGCGGCATTCGGGTCATCAATGCCAGTCAAACCGTCCGCAATAATTATATGGAAGGGCTGACCGGCTCCCGTTTTGGCGGGGCACTTGTTGTTATGAACGGCGTGCCCAACTCACCGGCCAATCGTTATCAGCAAGTCAAAGACTCGATCATTGAAAACAATTCTCTGATCAATAGTGATAACGTTCAGTTGGCAGCCGGGAGCGATCAGGAGCGTAGTGCTGTTCCGGTCGATACAACGTTTAAAAACAACTTGTTTTACCATGAACGCGGTGAAGATGTTTTTACGATTTATGACGACGTTTCAGGAATCGACTTCGGCGACAATATTGTGGGCTCGGGTATGATGCCTGAGATAAATGAGGGCTTTTCGGAAAAGGGCCTGAAAGTTTCCGAAACCGCATCAGGCCTGACAGTCCCGAGAGGACTGGAAGGTGTCGGAGTTTCGCCGAACCTAAGCGTGACACAAAAAAATGATACCGGCGTTGCCTGGTACCCAAAGACTGACCCGATTATTCCTTTTGATTCCGGCAAAGTCATCAGCATAGATCCCGGCGACAAGGTCCTTTCCAAGGCTATCGCGGATGCTGAGGCCGGGGACACCATCAAACTTAGTTCTGGAAGCTATGTTGCTCAAAAATTCTTAAAACTTGATAAGCCGCTCACCCTTTCGGGTAGCGGAGATGTGAAGCTCTCATTTGAGCGCTCGGCCATGTTTGAGATTTTAAATGGAGGTTCACTGCGACTGGAAAACCTGGAGATTAACGGCGACGACAGTCCGGACTACTCCGGCAATTCTGTCATTCGAACCAGCCCTTATGCAATGATCCACAATTACCGGCTTGAGATTTCGGGCGTGGACTTTCTGAATCTGGATACCAATCATTCGTTTAACATTGTTTCGGCCGCCAAAGGCACATTTGCCGATCATATCACTGTTGAAAATTCCAAAGTTGAAAACATCACTGGCGCGGTTTTTCAGCTTGATAAAGAAGATGATGATTACGGCATTTACAATGCGGAATATCTAACCATCGCAAATTCCGAGTTCAAAGACATCGGAGGCGACCTCGTCGACTATTATCGCGGCGGTCGGGATGAAAGCACATTTGGGCCGCATTTTGAGATGACGGACTCTTCGCTTGAAAATATCGGCCATAATAAGCGGAACCGGAGCCAGTCGTCTATCCTGCTCCACGGCGTGCAAGTCACCAATGTTTCCGGAAATACATTCAAAAACCTCGCGCCAATAATCATTAATCATACGGTCGGCGAGCCCAAAACCAAAGTTGTCGAAAATCGTTTTTCAGACACTGAGGCCCCGAAAGTGGCTGAGCTGAATAGTGGATTAGAAAACACGGCTATTATCAAAGACAATCCAGGTCTTCCAAAATAGTGACGGGCTTTAAGCATATCCTTATCTGTACGGCCGGACTAAGTCTGATGGCCGCTTGCTCGCCTGCGTCTGAAACTAATGAGAACAATGTTTCGGGGGATACGTTCGGGCAAACATTGAGCCTGGCAAGCGCAAAGATTGATGCTTTGATTGATAAGGATATTGTTATCCCTGTACCCAAAGATGCGGGCGGCGGCTACACACACGAAAAGCACAAAGACAATGCCAAGCTGATTTTTGACGCAGGCGCTCTTTATGAAATTACGGGTGAGCGTAAATACGCGGACTACACTAAAAAATTATTGACCGGCTATGCCGATGTTTATCCGAAGTGGGGGACGCACCCGGCCAAGAAAGAGCAGTCGCCGGGGCGGATGTTCTGGCAGAACCTGAATGAAAGCTGGTGGCTCGTTCATGTGGCGCAGGGGTTTGACGCCATCCAGTCAACACTGACGGATGACGAGAAAAACCACATAGAAACCAACCTTCTTAGAAACATGGCCAATTTCCTGTCCGAAGGCTCGCCAGCAACGTTCAATAAGGTGCATAATCACGGAACCTGGGCAACGACTGCCGTTGGATTGACGGGCTATGCGCTCGGCGATCAGGAGTATGTCGAAAAAGCGCTGTTGGGTCTTGATAAGTCAGGTACAGGCGGCTTTCTAAAACAGCTGGATAGGCTGTTCTCTCCAGATGGCTATTACAATGAAGGCCCTTACTATCAGCGATATGCCCTCATGCCTTTCGCTTTGTTTGGCCAGGCCATCCAGGAAAATGAGCCTGAGCGGAAAATATTTGAACATCGCGACGGCATTTTACAGAAGGCCATCTTCACGACAATTCAGCTGAGTTATAACGGACTGTTTTTTCCCATTAATGACGCCATTAAAGACAAAGATATTGCTACGACAGAGCTACTCCACGGTGTTGCTATCGCCTATGAACTGACGGGTGATCCAGGGCTTTTGTCGATTGCGAGCGCGCAGGGTAATTTTGTCCTTACCCCCGAAAGCAAAGCTGTGGCGGACGCTATCGATGCAGGCAAAACGGAGCCTTTTGATTTCAGGTCCATGCGTCTGTCTGATGGCGCCTCTGGTGAGAACGGCGCGCTGGATATACTTCGAGACGATGCGGATCCAAAAGGTCTGGTCGCGGTTGTCAAAAACACATCGCAAGGTCTGGGCCACGGCCATTTTGATAAGCAGGGCTTATTGATTTACGATCGCGGCTACGAAATTTTACGGGACTATGGCGCGGCGCGGTTCCTCAATGTAGAAGCTAAATATGGTGGTCACTACCTTCCAGAGAACAATAAGTACGCCAAGCAAACAGTGGCACACAATGCGCTGACTGTCGATAAAACCAGTCACTTTGGAGGCGATGTTAAGATCGGGAATAAGCATGCGCCGAAGGTCAATACAATTACGATTTCTCCGGAGCTGAAAATTACTTCCTCCGTTATGGACAAGGCCTATGATGATGTAGAGCTTTTACGGACTGTTGCCATGGTAAAAGACGAGGCTTTCCCGAACACACTCATCATCGATTTGGTTGAAGGAAAGTCGGATAGCCCGCATCTTTATGACTTGCCATTTCATTATAACGGTCAGCTCATTGAAACGAATTTCCCGATTGAAGCTAATCCAAGTGTTAGAAAGCCGCTCGATGTGTCCAGCGGTTATCAATATTTGTGGAAGGTTGCCGATGTTGAGCTTAGCGCGGATTTAGCGCAGGTAACTTTTTTAAAGGACCGACGTTTTTATACGATTTCGAGCGCCGTTGGTGAAAACTCTGAAGTGATTTTTGTGGAAACGGGCGCTAATGATCCCAACTTCAATCTGCGACGTGAACCGGGATATATTTTAAGAACGATTTCCAATGACGGTGTCGTATTTGCGAATGTTTTTGAACCGCACGGCGAATATAATCCAACGGTTGAATACACACTTGATAGTCATACATCGGTTAAGGATGTCAATCTTGTATCGGACGGGAATAATCACGTCATCCAAATCGAGTCCAAATCTGGTGAATTGGTTTCTCTGGCGATTGCCGATAATCACGACAGCGCTGCTGAGCATTCAGTGAATGTGGGGCCTAAAGCCTATAACTGGTCTGGCCCCTATAAACTATTTCATTCCAAAACGCATAAAACTAAGGGGGGAAGCTAATGGAAAGTCCAATTTTCATGTTTGGCAAAGACGTGCCGGTTGAAGATGTCGATCCCGGTATAAAGCGACAAATCCTGGGTCACAATGACGAGCTCATGTTGGTCAAGGCCATTTTTGAAACCGGCGCTGAAGGCTATCAGCACGAACACTATCATAATCAGGTAACCTATGTCGAAAGCGGTGTTTTTGACGTGACTATAGACGGTGTCACGAAACGCCAATCGGCCGGAGACAGTTACTTTATCCCGCCTCACGTTATGCACGGCGCAATCTGCGTTGAAGCCGGGGTCTTACTGGATATGTTTTCACCTATTCGCGAAGATTTTTTCGAAAACTATAAAAAGGGGCCCTCATCATGAAGGGTAATTTGAGGTGGTTCGTTGTTGGCCTTGTCGCTCTGGCCACGATAATCAATTATATTGATCGAGGCGCGCTTGGTATACTTTGGCCCGAGATTAAAGCTGAATTTAATTTTTCAAACCAGGATTACGCTAATATTTTTGGTGTTTTCGTTTTGGCCTACGCGTTTGGCCAAACGATTTTTGGTAAGATATTCGACTGGCTTGGAACACGTATTGGATTTGTGTTGTCTATCGGGGTTTGGTCAATCGCCACGGCACTACATGCGTTAGGATCTAGCGTTCTGACATTTCAGATATTTAGAACGATTTTAGGTGTCGCCGAAGCCGGCAACTGGCCGGGCGCGGCAAAGGCAAATGCCGAATGGTTCCCGGTTAAAGAACGAGCTTTAGCTCAAGGAATTTTTAATTCCGGTGCTGCAATCGGCGGCATTCTTTCGCCAATATTGCTGGCATTTTTAGCAGCATTTCTGGGATGGAAAGCAATTTTTGTGGTCATTGGTCTTGTTGGTTTGCTATGGCTTGTGCCTTGGTTGATTATTTATAAAGCGAAACCTGAAGACCATCCTTGGCTTGATCCAAAAGAGCGGGAATATATCTTGTCGGGTCAACTCGTCAAAACAGACGATGGCAACGAGAATGCGGGATATAACCCAACGACTGTGGAGATGCTTTCGCGTAAAGAAACATGGGGCGCAATCCTGCCTGCGATGTTTATTGACCCTATTTGGTGGTTATTCGTCGCGTGGATCCCGATTTATCTTATCGATACTTTCGGGTTTAACGTCAAAGACCTCGGCCTCTATGCTTGGGTACCTTATGTTGGTGCTATGTTTGGAGCATGGTTTGGCGGTCTTTTAGCTCAAAATCTTTTGGGCAGAGGATGGACAGTTAACAAGACTCGTAAATTCGTAATCACATTAGGGGCTGCGATTATGATACCGGCTCTTCTTGCGATGTCTGCAGCCGCAACGCCTTTGCTAGCTGTTCTAATAATGGCGCTTATTCTATTTGGATTTCAAACATCAATTGGCAATGTCCAAACACTTCCGAGTGATCTTTATAGCAAAAAAGCTGTTGGCTCACTGGCGGGGTATGCCGGAACCGCCGCAAAATTGGCCGCTGCGGCTTTGGTGTGGTTTGTCCCGCGTATTACTGACGCTGAAAAATTCAACGCTATGATCGAGAAATACAACCTGAGTTTTCTGACACCAATGACTGAAAACAGCTATATGCCAGCCTTTATCATCGGCGTGGCACTTGCTGTCTTGGCTGTCCTTAGCGTCTGGATACTCATTCCAAAAATTGAACCATTAAAACCGCGCTCTGCGAACGCAGCGTAATTGATAGAGGGTTATCTATGACTAATCTTACAGGAAAAGTAGCAATCGTGACCGGGGGGACGCGGGATATCGGGCGGTCTTGTTCGGTAAAGCTCGCAGCGGCTGGCGCAAAAGTTGCCGTGAATTATCACAGCAGTAAAGCAGCGGGCGACGAAACCATTGCCGCGATCGAAAAGGCTGGCGGAACAGCCATTCTGGTCAAAGGTGATATGACGAAAAAGGCCGACGTCGATAATCTTATCGCAGAAACCATGAAGGCCTTTGGTGGTGATATTCATATTCTTGTCAACAATGTCGGAGGGCTTGTGGCAAGAAAGAAACTTCCCGAAATGGACGAAGAATTTCTAAACCATGTTATGGCGCTCAATATGAACTCTACCTTCCTCGCGACGCAGGCCGCCGTGCCGCACATGCCGCCAGGAAGCTCCATCGTGAACCTGGCCTCCCTGGCGGGCCGCGACGGCGGCGGCGGAGGGGCATCTGCCTATTCCATGTCAAAAGGTGCTGTAATCACGTTTACGCGCAGTATGGCTAAGGAATTGGGGCCGCAGGGCATTCGCTGTAATGCGCTATGTCCCGGCATGATTGATACGACGTTCCACGATACGTTCACGCCGGATGCGGCGCGCCGAAATGTCGAAGCGTCTGTGCCGCTGCGTCGTCAAGGCCATCCAGATGATTGCGCCGATACGGTTGTCTATCTGGCGTCAGATGCATCGTCCTACATAACGGGTGCCAATATTGATATTAATGGCGGAATGTTCTTCTCTTAGAGGGCAGTATGTTGGAAAACCTGAATGAAATTCTGGAGAGCGCTCCAGTAGTTCCGCTTGTGCAAGCGCAGGACATAGATACTGCCTTAGCCATTTCGGACGCGCTTCTGGCTGGCGGGCTGAAAGTGCTCGAAGTTGTGCTGCGTACTGATGCGGCTTTTGAGTGTCTTCAAGCTATTGCCGCAAAATACCCTGATGTGCCTGTTGGAGCCGGGACCGTTTTGTCTTCTGCACAAGCCGATAAAGCCGTCGAAATGGGCGCGAAATTCATTGTTTCTCCTGGCTTGGATGACGGCGTTGTGCACACCGCCATGGATCATGACATGCCCGTATTGCCGGGTATTGCCACGGCAACTGAACTGCAACGTGCTTGGAATATGGGCCTAAGGACCGTCAAATTTTTCCCGGCGGGATTGGCCGGCGGACCGAAAATGATTAAAGGTCTTTCGTCGGCCTTTAGAGACATGCAGTTTATGCCGACGGGCGGCGTGAATGCCCAGACCCTTCCGGATTATCTGGCTGTACCGTCCGTGCTGGCTTGCGGCGGCAGTTGGCTCACCCCCAAAACCGCTATTGAGGCAGGCGACTACGGGGTTTTAACCCAATTGGCAGCAGAGGCCTTGGATATCGCCTCGAAATCTAAAAGAGAATAGAATGAGTGAATTTGTTACGTTTGGCGAGATTATGCTGCGCTTGCGGGCGCCGGGATATGAACGGTTTTTTCAAAGTCCTCAGCTCGAAGCTACCTTTGGAGGCGGCGAAGCCAATGTCGCGGTTTCTCTATCCAATTACGGCTTTGACGCTGCCTTTGTCACGGCCCTGCCGGACAATGACATCGGACAAAACGCTATAAATACTTTGCGGGGATTGGGCGTAAAAACCGATATGATCAAGAGACAGGGCGATCGGGTTGGAATATATTTTCTAGAGACCGGCGCAAATCAACGCCCGTCCAAAGTCATATATGATCGGGCCAATTCATCCATCAGCCAATGTAAGCCTGGGGATTTTGACTGGCCTGAAATATTTAAAGGCGCGAAATGGCTTCACATTACAGGTATTACGCCTGCGCTAACTCAAGACTCGGCAGATCTGTCTATGGAATGCGTAAAAGCCGCGCAGAAGGCCGGCGTCACCGTCTCCTGTGATTTCAATTACAGAGGCAAACTTTGGAAATATGGCAAAACGGCCCCCGAAGTCATGCAAGACTTGGTCAAATATGTGGATGTGGGCATAGCCAATGAAGAGGATTGTCAGAGGTCGCTAGACATCTCCGTTGACGTCGACGTTGAGAGCGGACATTTGGACACATCCAAATATGAAGCCCTTTCACAAAAGGTGCTGGATATTTATCCTGACATGTCGACGATCGCCATTACTCTGCGCGAGAGCATCAATGCCAATCGCAATGGCTGGTCAGCCTGTATGCGGGACCGTGAAAACGGATTTCTACTCTCCAAACGTTACGATCTGACAGATATTGTGGACCGGGTTGGCGGCGGCGACAGTTTTGCCTCCGCCTTTATTGCAGGGCTGAATCTGTATGAAGACCGCCAAAAATCTCTTGAATTTGCCGTTGCTGGCTCTGCTCTGAAACACTCGGTCCTGGGAGACTTCAACCGAGTCACCCGCTCCGAAGTTCAGGCTCTTATGGGCGGTGATGGTTCCGGACGCGTGCAGCGGTAAGACAG
>CAYQNQ010000065.1:10142-13096 GCA_964418815.1 uncultured Hellea sp. | reverse complement strand
ATGACCTTTCTGGTGACAGGCACGGCCGGGTTTATCGGCAATCATGTGGCTCTGGCGCTGTTGGAGCGCGGCGAAACCGTCATCGGGGTCGATAATCTCACGGACTATTATGACGTATCGCTAAAAGAGGCGCGCATTGCCCGTTTGGCGAGCCGTAAAAACTTCACCGAAGCCCGGATCGATTTGGCCGATTTGGCCGCTTTGGAAACCGTTTTTAAAATCCATAATCCGTCCGTCGTTATCAATCTGGCGGCGCAGGCGGGCGTGAGATATTCCATCGACCAGCCCCATAAATATGCCCATTCCAATCTGTCCGGTTTTTTAAACCTGCTGGAATGTTGCCGACACGGCGATGTTAAACATCTGCTTTATGCTTCCACCAGTTCGGCCTACGGCGCCAATGTAAAACATCCCTATATGGAAACCCATTCCGCTGATCACCCTGTCAGTCTTTATGCGGCCACCAAGCGCGCCAATGAGCTTATGGCGCACAGCTATTCGCATCTTTATAATCTGCCGGCCTCGGGCCTTCGTTTTTTCACGGTTTACGGACCGTGGGGCCGACCGGACATGGCTTATTTCAAATTTACAAAAGCCATTATGGAAGGCACGCCCATCGATATTTACAATGAAGGCGATATGTTTCGCGACTTCACCTATATTGACGATATTGTCGACGGCGTCGTAAAACTCTGCGATGTAATCCCTGTGCGCAATACGGACTGGGACGCCCAAAAATCCGCCCGGGGTACCAGCGGCGTCGCGCCATTTGAGATCTATAATATCGGCAATAGTCAGGTCGTGAACCTGATGGATTTCATTGAAATTCTGGAAGATAAAATCGGTAAAAAAGCCGTCAAAAACATGATGCCGTTTCAGCCCGGCGATGTGCACCTGACCCACGCCAATACGGATAAACTTCATGCGGCGACCGGGTTTTCGCCCGATACGCCGCTGGCCGAAGGTTTGGGGAAATTTGTAGATTGGTATAAGAGGTACTACAATTCATGACTCTACAGGTTTGCCCGCAATGTAAAGACAAAGCATTCACCTGGAGCATTGATGATGATACAACTCTAACCCATTGGTGGTGCGGAAATTGCAAATACCACGCACTGGAAGACGAAGAACTTGAGCGACCCTGCACCCAGTGCGAAAAAGGCCTTGAATCTCATCTGAGAGACAAAACGCGAGAATATTGGTGGTGTCACAAGTGCGATAGTGTGATAATTGACCCTGTTAAAACACGCACAAAACCAGTTACCCGCTTTGCCCCCTCGCCGACAGGATATCTGCACCTCGGCCATGCCTTCGCGGCGGCGCAAGCCTTTGGATATGCAAGTGACCGTGGCGGAACCTGTCTCCTGCGCATAGAAGACATTGATCACACACGCTGTAAGCCGGAATATACCCGCGCTATTTACGAAGACCTGGACTGGCTCGGCTTTGACTGGCCCTTACCGGCACGGGTGCAGAGCCAGCACCGGGCAGATTATGCGGCGGTCATTGAGAGCCTCAACGCAAAAGGCCTACTCTATCGCTGTTTCCGCACCCGCAAACAGTTGCCGGAGGGCACATATCGCGGCAAACCCGACCCAGACGAAACGGCCAAGCTAAAGGCCCAAGAAAAGTATGCCTGGCGACTCTCCATTGACAAAGTTCAGGAATATCTCGGCGAGATGGGCCTGCCTTTTTCCGATGAAGTTCTCGCCCGCAAGGATATCGGCACGTCCTATCATTTAGCCTGCTGTCATGATGATGCCGTCCAAGGCGTAACCCATGTGGTGCGCGGAACAGACATTCAGCCCCTGACCGGGTTTCAAAATTTGCTGCAGCGTTTGATGGACTGGCCTGTCCCCAAATATTATCACCACGTCCTGCGCCTGAATGATGACGGGGACAAACTCTCCAAGCGTAATCACGACACGTCGATCCGGTCTTTGCGCGAGGAAGGCTATACAGCCGCGCAGGTTTTGGATATGGCCAGACCTTGATATGACCGAGTTTGTCAAAGATATCTGGTATTTCGCCGGCCTGTCAGGCGATGTGAAATCTGGCCAGCTGATCCGTATCGAAATTGCCGGAGAGCCGATCACGCTGGGCCGCAAAAAAGACGGCTCTATCTTTGCCCTTCGCGATATTTGCCCGCACCGCGCCGCGCCGCTTTCCCAGGGACGGATTGTCAACGACACGGTTGAATGCCCTTATCATGGCTGGCGATTTGGCAGTGACGGCACTTGCGCCGCCATCCCGGCCCTGCATTTCGAGGACGACATGGATGTGTCCAAAATTTCTGTCCGGCACTATCCGGTTCGGGAACAAGGAGAACTCGCCTGGATTTATCTGGCCGGCGCCAAAAATACAGCCCCGTCCGTGGATCCACCCCAAATCGAAAAAGCCATCGGCAAGATCTTTGTTGACGAACAGCTGGTGATGAACGCCGATATTGATCAGGCGGCGCTGGGCCTCATCGATCCGGCCCACGGTCCCTATGTGCATCAGCAGTGGTGGTGGCGCTCCGACCACAAAATGAAAGATAAAGAAAAACGCTTTGAGCCCCGCCCGCTCGGCTTCGCTATGGCCGCTCATGAACCTTCATCCAATAGCTTTGCCTATAAACTTCTGGGCGGGAAACCCACGACTGAAATCACCTTCCATTTTCCGGGCGTTCGGACCGAAGATATTCGGGTCGGCAACAAACATTTATTGTCGATAACGGCCATGACACCCATCAGCGATACTCAGACACACTTTCGCCAAATATTCTTCACCAATATGGCATCTATGCGCCTGATCGGACCGGTTTTCCGGGCTGGTGTGCGCCGGTTCCTGAAACAGGATTCCGGTATCCTGCAGCTACAGGGACAGAATTTGGACTATAATCCAAAACATATGTTTGTGGGCGACGCGGATGCGCAGGCCCGCTGGTACTATGCTATGAAAAAGGAATGGGC
>CAYQNQ010000065.1:0-10042 GCA_964418815.1 uncultured Hellea sp. | reverse complement strand
AAATACCGAACCTAGGAAAATACCGAACCTAAGCGGGGATGGCTTCGGGCTGTTCCTTGGTTTCAACCCGCGCCATAAAGCTGTCTTGACGCTTTAAAATCCAGCCCGATAATTTCCAGCAGCCGAAAGCCACGGCAAATCCCAGATAGGCATCCACCGCATAATGCCATCCAAGCACGACTGAGCCGACAAAAATAACCAGCATGAACAGAAGCATGATATGCCCCAGAATTTTGTGAATTTTATATCCGGCAATGACAAACAACATGGACAGGCAGTTATGCAGGCTCGGCATAGCGGAAATCCCGGCGCGGATCGGATAAGTCTC
The DNA here is from genome assembly GCA_964418815.1 of uncultured Hellea sp. Lineage (GTDB taxonomy): Bacteria > Pseudomonadota > Alphaproteobacteria > Caulobacterales > Maricaulaceae > JACOMS01. The sequence continues at coordinate 9,714 of CAYQNQ010000065.1, read as the reverse complement.
CGGGTTTTGATAGCCCATGAGCAGGGCCTCTTGCGTGGTCACAGCCATGAGCGGGACGTTTTCGTGATAGCTTTTAAGGGTCGTCATTTGTTCGGCATAGGGGCTGACAGGGTCGACAAGGGCCGCGTAATAGCAAGGCCCGACAGATGACAGCAGCGTGGCAAGGATGACGCCTCCAACAATCCAGCAAAGGATGAATGAGAGCACATATTGCCGCCGCCAGCCGTCATCAGACGCGCCCCAGGCCGCCCATGTCCAAATCAAAAACATTGGAAAATACCAGAGCTTATAGGCGAAATCGATTTTGTAGATGAACCATTCGGAGTTTAGCAGCGGGGCCAGCCATTCATGGGGCAAGCGGCCGAAATGGATAAATCGGTCCATGTTGTGGAACATCTGATCCCCGTAAAAGGGAACGAGTTCCGGGATCATGACCTTGAACTGCACAAAGGCGAAAAAGGCAAGAGTCGCAATCAATAGCAGCGGCACCACGCGGGCATAGCGCCGGAAATCCAGTACGGGTTCGCTCAACGCCTTGACAATTTTCTTAGTTGGATCAGGCGGCCGCTCGAACACAACAATTTTCAGAATTTTGGAAAAGCCAAAACCAATGCAAATGATCGGCGTGGAGAACATAATGCCCCGTTTGATATAGGGCCAAATGGATTTTCCGATGGAAAAATCGATCAGAGCGGCCACGAAATAGACGGCGAAGAAAGACAATACAGACAAAACAACCAAAAACAGATTGTCTTTGAGTTGAACCTTCAGTTCCTCGAAAAAATTGCGCGTCCAGATCGTGAGCGGCATAACCGCTGGCTCCCATTCACCTAAATCATGTGTTCTGGCTAACCGATTATGATTAAAATTCCCCAAACGAATGGGTTAAAACAAATCCCTCTGCCCGGGCGGGCGGTTTGCCGGTTTGAGTTTGGATTGCTTTGGTTTGGACGGACTCGCAGCTTTGGCCTTTCCGTCAATCACCGCGCCTCGGTTCCCGTCAGCGAAGGTCAGTTTGACCTCATCGCCCGCACTTGGTGTGTCTTTGGATTTTATGACCTTGCCGTCTTTGTCCGTCACAAGGGCGTAGCCGCGCTGCAAAACGCCTTGATAGGAATAGGCTTCGAGCAGTCCGGAGGCGCGCTTTAGCCGGTCACCGACGCGGGCGAGCCTATTGGCGACGACCCTGTCAGCACGTCCCCCGAAAAGCTTTAGCCGGTCCTGCGTGATGGATATCTGCTTTCTGATATCGGCGGGGCGAAGCCGTGTTGAGGCCAGTTCTAAGCGGCGCTTGGCCGGGTCAAAAATCCGGTCTGGCTTCGGGAGCCGGAGCGCGGCAAGCTTTTGCCGGGACGTTTCTAAAAGGCGCTGCGGTGTGCCGAGCTTAGCCCCGGCCACATCCAGTCTTTGCCTTGGCAGGGCCAAGACATTTTCAAGCTTCGGAAGTCGGGAGGCGGCGAGTTTGGTTTTCTTTTCATTGACGGACCTCGTGAGCCCCCGGGTCAGGCGCACACCGTAATCTTCAAGGGTCGTCATCCATTCGGATAAAACCGGCACGGCCACTTCGGCGGCGCCCGTTGGCGTCGGCGCGCGGTAATCGACCACATAATCCACTAGCGTCCAGTCGGTCTCGTGCCCAACAGCTGAAATGATAGGAATGGCGGAGCCGGCGGCGGCGCGCACCACCACTTCTTCGTTAAAACACCAGAGATCCTCCAGCGAGCCCCCGCCCCGGCCCACAATCAATACATCCGGCCTTGGAAAGCCTTCTGCGTGATTAAATCCGGTGATGGCCCCGGCAATTTGCCCGGCAGCTTTGTCGCCTTGCACCAGAACCGGCCAGAGAATGACATGGGCCGGGAAACGGTCTTCGATGCGGTGGAGAATATCGCGGATGACAGCCCCTGTCGGCGATGTGACCACACCGATGACCTGGGGCATAAATGGTAAGTCTCGCTTACGCTCCTGGGCAAAAAGACCTTCGGCGGCGAACATTTTCTTGCGCTTTTCAAACAGCGCCATGAGCGCACCCTCGCCCGCCAGTTCCATTTTCTCGATAATCAGCTGATAGTTGGAGCGGCCCGGATAGGTGGAGAGCCGCCCTTCGACGATGACTTCCATACCTTCTTCCGGACGTATGGCCAGACGGTTCATGGTGCCTTTCCAGATGATGGAATTGATGACCGCTTTGTCGTCCTTGATATCCAGATAGCAATGCCCGGACTTGGCAATGGTCACACGGCCAAGCTCACCGCGCACACGCACATGGCCAAAAGTCTCTTCAATGGTCCGCTTTAAGCTCTGGGCCAGTTCAGAGACCGAAAATTCATAGGCGTTGGAGGCTTCAGTATCGCTCACAGTTTTTGCTTTATTTCCCGTTGGAATCAGGGAGCTTTATAGCCTAAAAGACGAGCTTAACTAGAGGATAGGCAATGAAAGTTCTATTGGTTGGCGGCGGCGGGCGTGAACATGCTCTGGCCTGGAAACTGGCGCAAAGCGATAAAGTCTCCGAGCTTTTCTGCGCGCCGGGCAATGCAGGCATTGCCGAGGTCGCTTCCATTGTCGATGTTCCCGCCGACGATATCGTCGGAATTACGGCGGCGGCGCAAAGTCTGGAAATCGCGCTGGTGGTCGTTGGCCCGGAAGTGCCGCTCGCCATGGGGCTGGTGGATTTGCTGCAGGCCAATGGTATTTCTGCGTTCGGACCCAGTCAGGCCGCAGCGCAGCTGGAAAGCTCCAAAGCCTTCACCAAGGATTTCTGCACGCGGCACAATATTCCCACGGCCGGTTACGAGGTTTTCACAGAACTGGACGCCGCCATCAGCTATATTCACAAAAACGATCCGCCTTTTGTTTTAAAGGCCGACGGGCTCGCAGCCGGTAAAGGCGTTGTCATCACGGACTCAAAATTTGCAGCCGAAGACGAGCTGAAGGAATTTTTCTCCGGCAAGTTCGGCGAAGCCGGCAATAAAGTCGTCATTGAAGAATTCATGACCGGACAGGAGGCCAGCTTCTTTGCCATTTGCGACGGTAAAACGGCCCTGCCCCTAATTGCCGCCCAGGACCACAAGCGCGCTTATGATAATGATGAAGGTCCCAATACGGGCGGCATGGGCGCCTATTCGCCAACGCCGGTTTTTGGTCCGGACGAAATGGCGATTGTCATGAACCATATCATTCATCCAACGGTCGCCGGCATGCGCGACGACGAAATGCCATTTATCGGAATTTTGTTTGCCGGTTTGATGATGACAGAGGCCGGGCCTAAGCTCATTGAATATAATGCGCGCTTCGGCGATCCCGAATGTCAGGTTATGATGCGCCGGCTTGGCACGGATCTCATGGATCTAATCCTGCCGGCCATCGCCGGAAAACTGGACGAAGCGGACGCGCCGGCCTGGATTGAAGAGCCGGTTGTCAATGTGGTCATGGCCGCTAATGGCTATCCGCAAAAATATAAAAAAGGCTCGCTCATCAAGGGTCTGGAAGAGGCCAATGAAATGGAAGATGTCTTCGTCTTTCACGCCGGAACCAAGCGGGACGATAAGGGTCAGCTCCTCTCCAATGGTGGCCGCGTTCTTAATGTCACCGCTTCCGGCGAAACCGTCCAGCAGGCCGTCGACAAAGCCTATAGCGCCATAGACGAGGCTATTGACTGGGAGGGCGGGTTCTGCCGCCGCGATATCGCCCATCATGCGCTAAGCTAACTTAATTCCCCCCTTAAACGAAAAATCTGGACTTTTTCTGATTGTTGTCCATTCTTCTGCCAAACAAAATTGGGGACCCCAATGAAAGAACAATTCGGGAAAAAACTATTTGGCGCTGGCCTTTTGGGGCTTTCACTCTTGGCGTCGGCATCATTATTGGCGGAGGCTCATGAAGGGCCGCACACTTTAATTCACGCCGGCGAAGTTCTGGCCGTGCCAGGTGAGCCCGCTGCAAAAGAGCAGACCATTATTGTTGTCGACGGAAAAGTCACCGCCATTCAGGACGGCTATATGGAAGTCGGCGAAGAGGATACCTTGATCGACCTATCGGATCATTTCGTTATGCCGGGCATGATAGACAGCCACGTTCACCTGCGCTCCGAATGGAATCCCAATACGCGCCTGCAAGGCGTCACGCGGGAATCCGGTGATGTGGCCTTCGAGGCCGCTATGAACGCCAGAAAAACCCTTATGGCTGGATTTACGGCCGTTCAGGATGTGGGCGGTCCGCCGGAAGTTTTCGCCCTGCGCCGCGCTGTTAATGCCGGAAAAATTCCGGGCCCTCATATCAAAGCCTCCGGCAATGCTGTCTCTGTGACGGGCGGGCACGGGGACATACATGGCTACCGCGAAGATATTTTGGACCTGTATAAATCCCCGACCATTTGCGACGGCGTAGCCGATTGCCGCCGGGCCGTGAGAAAAGCCGTCAAACGCGGCGCAGACGTCATCAAGATTACGGCCACAGGCGGCGTGCTTTCCAATACCAACGCCGGAACCGGTAAGCAGTTTTTTGATGATGAGCTGCGCGCCATTGTCGAGACGGCCGAATCCATGGGCCGCAAAGTCACCGCCCACGCCCACGGCAAAGACGGCATCGACGCCGCTTTGCGCGCCGGTGTGTCCTCTATTGAACACGGCACTTATCTGGACAAGGAAACGGTGGCGCTATTTAAAAAACACGATGCCGTCTTAGTTCCGACCGTTCTGGCCGGTATGACGGTTGTGGACTGGGCCGAAAATCACAATTTCCTGCCGCCCAATTCGGCCTTGAAAGCGCTGCAGGTCGGGCCGCAAATGCAGACCATGCTGCGCATAGCCTGGGAAAACGGCGTCACTGTGGCGTTCGGGACGGATACAGGCGTGTCCGCTCACGGCGAAAATGCCCGGGAGTTTGAATATATGATCAAGGCCGGCATGAGCGAAATGGACGCCATTAAAGCGGCGACTATTGTGGCCTCGAAACATATTGGCATGAGCGATCAAATCGGCACGCTTGAAGCCGGTAAAGACGCGGACATCATTGCCGTGGACGGCAGTCCTCTGGAAGATATTTCAGAGCTAATGGATGTGGATTTCGTGATGAAAGGCGGCGTGGTTTACAAAGACTGAGCTTTCGCGGGGATTAGCTGCTGAGCGATGCCCGCTCCCAGCAGATAAACCGATGTCAGCAAAAGGCCCATATTGACCCATTCCGGGTGCTCAAAGCTTGTCCAGGCTGCAATAGCGGCAAATATTGTCCACAAAATTATGGCCGCAAGCGACAAGGGCCGCCATCGTTCTGTCCTGACCGGGTGAACGAATTTTAGCGGCGCCAACATGGCGATCGTCAGGACGGCGATGACCGCAAACGCCACCCAGAAATTGGGCTTGAGCGCAAAAATGACCAGAATGACCATATTCCAGCAGGCCGGAAATCCGGCGAAGGAATTATCCTTGGTCTTCATCCGGCTATCGGCAAAATAAATCGCGGACATAAAAGTGATGATGATGATTGAAAACCAGCCGGTCCAGCCTTCCAGATGTCCGGAAACAAACAGCGCATAAGCCGGAACAAACACATAATTCAAGTAGTCGATAATCAAATCCAGCAAAGCGCCGTCATATTGCGGCGCATGGGTTTTGGTATCGTATTTGCGCGCCAGTGGTCCATCTATCCCGTCGACAATCAGCGCCACCACAAGCCAGAGAAACATGACATCCCACTTTAGCTGCGCCGCCGCGAGCATAGCCAGCATGGCAAACACAGCCCCCGAGGCAGTCAATAAATGTACGGACATGGCTTTGGCTTTTGCGCTCATCCGGGTCTCATAAAGGCAAGACGGCGAAATAACAACAAAATCGCAATTTTTGAGAGCGGTTTACAAACCGCAAATCAACCGTCAAATTGTGCAGATGTTTAAGCCTGTTTCCTGTTTCTTTTCACTCATATTTTTAATGACCGTAAGCGGCTGCGAAAAACCGGTAGAGCCCCAAACCAGCATCTCCGAACACAAATCAACAGCCGAGGTTATGGATATGGCCACTGACGCTGACTGGCGGGATATAGAGCAGGAAAATCTTTTATATATGCGTATGGACGGCGGCGCTGTCCTGATCGAGCTTGCGCCGCAATTTGCGCCCGAACACGTGGCCAATATCAAAACCCTGGTCAGTGAAAAATATTTCGACGGGCTCTGGGTGATCCGCTCTCAGGATAATTATGTGGCCCAGTGGGGCGAACAGGAAACGGACGCGCCTAAATCTCTTGGAACAGCCAAAGCAAAACTATCCCCCGAATGGGAACGGGACTGGCCGGATGATCTGCCTTTTGCGGAAATTGTCGACGGCGATATTTATCAAACCCATGCGGGCTATTCTTACGGTTTTCCGGCGGCGGGCAACAAATCTAAGGGCCGCATAGGCCTCGCCCATTGTTACGGCATGGTCGGCGTCAGCCGAGATAATGAAGTCGACAGCGGTAACGGCTCAGGGCTTTACGCGGTGACCGGCCACGCACCGCGCCATCTGGACCGCAATGTTACGCTTGTGGGCCGCATTTGGCGCGGGATGGAGCATTTATCTTCTCTGCCCCGGGGAACGGAAGGCCTTGGATTTTATAAAACCCCCGAGGAATATGCGGATATCAGCTCCATTCGGTTGGGAACAGATTTGCCCGCGGGGGAACAGATCAATTTACAGGTTTTGCGAACGGATACGGCTGTGTTTGAAAATTATCTCAAGGCCCGACGTTACCGAACTGAAGACTGGTTCGTCGACCCAGCAGGCCGCCTCGAGCTTTGTAACGTGCCCATGCCCGTAAGAGAGCAGCCGTAGATCAGTCCAGCTTCTTATAGTTTCTCACTCCGTCTGAATAAACGAGAAGCAACTGCGCCGCCTCATTAGCAATGTTCTGGGTTTGATGAGCTTTTCCCATTGGGATAACGTGATGATCGCCTTCAGACATCTCAAACCATTCATCCCCAACTCGCTGTCTTATCTGACCCGATTGAAGGACAATAATTTCTTCACAATTACTATGGCTATGGAGTTCAGAAGTCTGGCCCGGTTCCACAGTCATTTTTGCAACACTTAAACCCGTACCGGGCCGAATTTCATCATCGACCAGCCAGGTCATGCGACCGCCTTTAATGTCGACGGTCTTAGGCATCACTCCCGGCCAAAGTCCGGTTTCTCCGTATCCTGACCGGCGTCGATGATAAGGCGCCGAATATCCCTGGTTTTGGAGAAATGCTCCATCAGGGTCTCGCCGTCATCCCAGCGAATAGCGCGCTTAAGCGCGGATAAATCCTCAATAAAACGGTCAACCACTTCCAATACGCCGTCCTTGTTTTGCAAAAACACGTCCCGCCACATTTGCGGATCCGACGCGGCAATACGAGTGAAGTCCCGAAAACCACCGGCCGAATATTTGACCACATCATTGGCGGTGACGGTTTCCATATCCATAGCCGTTCCAACGAGTGTGTAGGCGATTAAGTGCGGAACGTGGGACGTTGTGGCTAATACCACGTCATGGCGTTCAGGGTCCATGAGCGCCACCTGCGAGCCCATGCGCTCCCATAGTTCGCCGAGGCGGGCGACTTCGTTCTCGTCACTGTTCTCGGCGGGCGTGAGGATGCACCAGCGGTCTTCAAACAGCTCTGCGAAACCTGCAGCCGGGCCGCTGTTTTCTGTCCCGGCAATGGGGTGACCCGGAATAAAGTGAATATCAGAGCGCATAATTTCGCCGAAATGGCGGGCAATATCCAGTTTGATGGATCCCACATCCGTCAGGACTGCGCCGGTTTTCATAGCCCCGACAACATCGGCGCCAATGGCTTTCATTACGCCGGGCGGGGTCGCCAGAACAACCAGATCTGCATTGCCGACAAATTCTTTGTAATCTTCCGAAACGCCGTCGGCAATATCCAGCGTGCGCAAAACTCCGCAGGCCTCTGAATCGATATCTGATATATATATCCGCTCCGCGAGTTTATGGGATTTGATGGCCCGCGCCAAAGAAGACCCAATAAGGCCGCCGCCAATAATCAGCACACTATAATAAAGCGTCATGACAGCCCTCCAGACAAGGTCCGCGCAAATGTGCCGATTATTCTGGCGGAAGCGTCCGTTTCCCGGACGGCTTTTATTTCGGGTCCATCAGGCGATAAAAATCCCTCATGGCTCAGCAGCCGGTGATCTCCGGCCTCGGCTCTGAGGCGGACGGACAGGCCGCTATCCAAGGCAGCGCCTGGGTCTTTTACCGTGACCAAAGTTATATCGTCGCCGGACGGCAGAATATCCGCCGTTGCCACGGCCACAGCCTGCGGCCAGTCATTGTCGCCCACGCGCGGCAGCGCCGCCAGAATATGCATGTCTTCCATAGCGCCGCCGGCGCAAAGGGCGGTCCACCAGCGCTGCATACCGCCCGGCACCGGCACTACAGCCACGCCTTCGTCCTCCGCGTAAGCGGCGGCCAGAGCGGCGCTTGTCGTAGGATAAGACGTACTGGGTAGAGCGGCGCCAAAACGATCCCGGACCTTGGACCAGTTTTGCAGGGCGTCGCCTTCCAGAGAAATATGCAGACGCATGGGACCTTGTAGGGCCAGCGAAGCGCTCATGAGCTCGGCCCAAATACGCGCCACCAGTTCCGCAGGCGTATCCTTTGCTGTCTCGGCCAAATCCCTGACCAGAGAATGCTCTCTTGACGGCCGCCAGACCCGCACGCCGCTTTTGGCCTTTCGGACCTGTCCGGCCAGCTGCAGGCGCTTGGCGATCAGCTCCAATAGCAAATTATCAACACGGTCGATTTCCTTACGGAGTTCGGCGATGTTCGGGATATCTGTCGAATTATCTGACATGAAATTATTGTCGGCTGGCCGTTCCAATAGGTTTGGGCGAGAATATGGGCCGTTTAATTCCTTCTTTCTGTTTTCCAGAAGGCTCCGCATAAAGCCGCTTTATGGCTTCGACAAGTACCAATCCCGAAAATCCGGGCCAGACTGTTTCCCCAAAGGACTCCGTCACATTAAGAACGGTTTTGCCCGTCATGAAACGCCGGGGCGGAATATAGAGCGCGCCCGACCATATGGTGGGAATATATCCGGCATCCTTCAGGACGGCTTTCAGCTGAGACCGGCTGAACGGACGTCCCGCGCCAAAGGGGCTGCGTTCGGAGCGGGCCCAGAGCCCGGTCCGGTTGGCGGCAATGACGATAATTCGCCCTTCCGGCCGGGTCACGCGCCAGAGCTCGCGTAAAAACTCCGGCAGCATAACCGCTTCTTCAACGCCGTGCGCCACGAGAATATTATCAAACTGCGCGTCTTCAAAAGGCAAAGCCGTGGTTTCTGTCAGGCAGGTCATAACGCCCCGGCTGGAGCGCTGCGCCATACCGCCCATACCGCCGGGCATGGCCAATATGACCCGTTTAGCTTCGTCCAGATAAGGCGTCAGATAGGGATAGCAATATCCATAGCCCAAAACATCCCGGCCTCTCAAATGAGGCCAGACCGTGGACAGACGCCTCAAGGCCATATTGGTCGCGGCAAGCCCAAGGCGCGAGGCATAAAAACTTTCAATATCTCTGACGTTCTGGCGCATTTCGAGGCAGCATAGCGGGGAAATGCGCTATGATAAGAAAAAACTTAGCCGGTTTTTTTGCGTTTTCGCCAGGCTTCGTATTCAGATTTCAGCTTTTTGAATCGGGGTTGATCAGTCCAAAGCTTCAGAATTTTCCCCTAGATGC
>CAYQNQ010000064.1:0-13243 GCA_964418815.1 uncultured Hellea sp. | reverse complement strand
CAATGCGCGTTGCTTTGACAGGGGATGAACGAAAAAGGTTTGATACCCTTCTCAAAAAAATTGTCTACGCAATGCCGGATTGGATTGATGTAGAACCGGCAAAACCCTTATGATTTGAATTGCGAAGAGACTTCTGGAACCAATCACACCCAGCAAAAGGCCCAGCGATTCTTTGGCGCTTGCTACGCCAATCCAGTCATCTTAGAGTCTATTCAGGGAGTCTGACTGAGTCAGAATAAGTTTGACTATTGATTGGAGCAAATTTGACTTTGGCAATTTTTTCAAGGTCCGCACACAGCTCGGACGTTTTGGAGGCTTCTCTTTTAATGGCGCTTAGTCCAGCGGTCAGGGAAGCCCGCAGGTTATCAATTTCGACCTGAAGCCTTACCGCCTTATTGCCCGATGTTCTTTCGAGCATTTCTTCAATTTCACTGATCCGTTCACAATTTTCTATCAGAGCCTCAAGCGGAAAGGTTTCTGTCAAAAAGTGGATGTGAATGCGCGATCGAAGCCCCATGTCCTGAATGTCAAACAAGCGTTCACGATTCCGTTCATAAACTTCTGTTTCCCGCATGGCCGTCTTAAACAAACGCATAGTCATTGGCCCCCAAGGATCACCAATTTCCTGCGATTGGAAGGTAAATTCAAGAATGTGATCTAGAGACGTCAAGATGTCGCCAAAGAACCGGGCGGCATCCCGCTCACGTCGTTTACGATTTCTGCGCTCTTGGATACTTTCTGCAATGAGCGCCCCAAAAGTGGCCAATACGGCCCCAAGGATAACAGCTAAAAGCGTATCCAAATTCCCCAAATAATCGAAAATAGAATTTCCCATGATTGCCCTGTGATTACACACACCAACCTAACGCCTAATGGATTTTCATCCAAATTTAAAATTCAAGCCATGGAAATGCAAAAAGACTTGGCAGAGCCGAACGGGGCGAGGCGAACTCTGCCAAGTCTCAAATTACCAACCAATACCAAAATGATTTGGCGCCTGGTTGGTAGTTTTGAAAAGACGGACAAGGTCTATGACAGTCTTTTCAGGGGGGAGTGACTTGATTAATTCTATGATTTCAGGAGTCTTTTGAGCAACAAGCACGCAATCTGCCTCTTCCAACATTGTTCTTGGATCATCACAAAGCAGGTTATCCAGATTTTCGATCAAATGTTTGAGCTCCGGTTGCGCGTGTTTGATATAGGCGAACTGACCCTCAAGCCGCTCGTCGGCGACGACACAAGCATCATAGGCCTTCATTGAAATTCCCTGCAAAGAAAGGTGATGCATAACCTGCAAAATCGGACTTTCCCTGATGTCATCTGTATCGGGTTTAAAGGCCAGACCCATTACAGCGAGACTTTCAGGCTCATGCTTAAGAGTCATATCAATGGCCTGCTCGATCTGAATCCAGTTTGAAACACTCAAACTTTCCACGAGCGGGCAATTCACACCGAGATCACGCGCGAGGTGCTGCACAGCCCGAACCTCTTTTGGAAGGCACGACCCTCCATAGGCAAAGCCGGGTTTGAGATAATAAGGCGACAAATTCAGCTTTGTGTCTTGAACAAAAATATCCATGACCTGGTGGCTGTCCACGCCCATGGGTTTGCAAATACGGCCAACCTCATTGCCAAAAGTGACTTTTGTTGCGTGCCAGACATTGTCGACATATTTGACCATTTCGGCGACTTCGATAGACGTAACAATGGGGTTTGGGTCAACGGACCTGTATAGATCGGAAATTATTTGAGCTGTCTTTTTGTCACTGGCGCCGATCACAGTTTTGGGCGGAGTATGAAAGTCTTCAATTGCCGTGCCCTCGCGTAAGAACTCCGGATTAAAACACAGCCCGAAGTCCAGGCCCATTTTCTTGCCCGATTCAGTTTCCAGAATTTTCCGCATCAAGCCCAAGGTGGTTCCAGGCGGTACTGAGCAGCGCATGACAATAATATGGAACGTTTTTTTGGCTTGCAGGGCAATTCCCATTTGGCGCGAAACCGTCATAACAGCTGACATATCGCAACTCCCATCTTCTGCTGTGGGCGTGCCCACAGATACGAAAGTTACGTCCGTATCCCAGACCGCTTTCATCAGGCTGGCGGTCACACCGATCTTTTGATTGGTTACTCCGGCGCTCAGAAGTTGCTCTAGGCCTGGTTCGGATATGGGACTCTGGCCGCGCGCCACCGCTTTCAGTTTACGGGTATCCGTATCAACGCCGATAATCTCATGGCCCAAATCGGCCAAACACCCTGTCGTTACCACGCCCACATACCCCAGTCCGCATACACTGACCCGGATCTTTTCTTCTTGTACCAAATATGGCGGAAGAAGTTCATTTTTCAGATTTTGATTGTTTGATTTCGCTCGCATCGAAGGTCTCCAATTTCAACAATATTGAAAGACAGACTTCAACTCTCGTGCCAATTACTTCAGAAATTTAATTGTTTATTTTCAATGCCTTATACGATTAACCAAAAGTAATTATTTTGCATATTGCAAAATGCAAAAGTTCGATTTTCGTTTCGAGAATACAAAAAACCCAAGCCGTTAAGGCTCGGGTTTCCGCGGGGATAAATCCGGATTTATTTTAGAACTGAAAATATATAAATGCCTGCTGGTTTGTCGCCGTTAGCGCAAATAAAAGTGACAGGGACATCCCAAAGGAAAAGGCAAATATTGGGCGCGGTATTCGCCCCAGATACTTCGCTGGATGAGCCGCGCCGTTATAGGCGTGAAAAAGGACAGCGACCCCAAGTGTCAACAACAAAACGGGATCTACATCTATATTCATGCCTTGACGCGGGAACGCCAGACCTTCGATAAAATTGAAACTCTGAGCAAACGTTTGCGCCCTGAAGAAAATCCAGAGAAAACTAACAAAACAAAAGGTCATCACAATCCCGGCGCTTATCCTGACGGGCTCACTCAGGGACTTGATATTCTCCAACTTTACAAAACGGGTCATTATCAAAGCGGCGCCGTGTAGAAACCCCCAGATGATAAAATTCCACCCCGCACCATGCCAGAGCCCGCCCAATACCATTGTCAGCATGAGGTTGCGGTACATCTTCAATTTGCCTCCGCGGTTACCGCCCAAAGCAATATAAAGATAATCCCGGAGCCAGGATGACAGGGATATGTGCCAGCGCCTCCAAAATTGTTGAATATTGGGCGAAAAATACGGGAACATAAAATTAAGCCGCAGGCGAAATCCCAATAGACCCGCTGAGGCTATCGCCATATCCGTGTATCCGGAAAAATCGCAATAAATCTGCACGGAATATAGAAATGCAGTCAGATAAAGCGCGCCGGTACTGTATAATTCAGGACTGGCATAAACAGGATCAATCAACGGAGCGATATTATCGGCCAGGCAGGCTTTCTTGAAATAGCCAATCATGAACATGAAAATAAATGGCCGAACCATATTCCAGTTGAAAACCCGCGGTTTCGCAATCTGGGGCAGGAATGTTTCAGGTCTTACGACCGGGCCGGCAACAAGCTGCGGGAAAAACGCGACATAAGTTGCATAGTCCAGCAGAGGAACTTTCTGTGTCAGTTTCCCCCTATAGACATCAACCGTGTAAGAGATGGCCTGAAATGTATAAAAACTTATCCCGACGGGCAGCAGAAATTTAAGAGTTACAGATAAACTATCTTGACCGGCCCAGTTGAGGACGGCCCCAAGGTTTTCTATGAAAAAATTGAAGTACTTGAAAACGGCCAGAACCCCGAGCGCAGCGACAATCGATAATGTCGCAGCCGTTTTTCGTTTCCGGGGATCTTGAACCGCCTGCATGTACCGAGCGGCGCTATATGTCGTGCCGATCACAAACAGGATGAGTGCGAGAAATCGCACATCCCACCAAGCATAGAAAACCAGGCTGCTAACCAGCAGAACAAGTTTACGAAACTGATGGTGTTTAGTTGACCAAAAAAGCGTAAAAACAATGGCGAAGAACAGGAAATATATGGGCTGAGTAAAAATCATGGCTGGGTAACCTCACATTCAGGCAGGTTTATTTTTGAGCTCGTCAGAGATATCTGAACTGCTTTTTCAATTGTCTTGGGAGTGGCAGATTTGAGAAATTGTTCGGCCAGTAAATCAGTGAAAACTTCCGCACCTTTGCCATTTAGGTGTCCGTGGTCCGCCCAGTTCTTTAAGTCGGCAAATTCTTCAGAATATAGATGAATGCGCAGGTCATAAGTAGGCACCTTTAAGGCACCGTCCGCAAATTTGTCATGGGTCCGCATCCATTCTGGGGAGATCGTCGGCGGCAACACGATGTGAGTTTTCACCCCGGCGTCTTTCAGCATTTGGATCAGAGCCAGATAGTGGGACTTTTCACCTTGTGAAAGTTTTGATTTACGCTTCCATTTGGAAATTTCCTGATATTTGCGGCGCATTTCAACCTGAGCTTCAGGCTTTATCTCGCGGTCCTGATACCCGAACCCTTTGGACTCGATAATTTTCAAATTGCTTCGGGCTGTGCGTACAGTTTTTTTCAATGGACTTGATCCCGGCAGAACAATGCCCTGTTCTTTTAACTCTCTCCGCCGGAATTCCCCTGTTTCAATGATCGAAACATAATCATCCGGGCGGTCCATAAACCCATAAGATTGAAGCCGGGAGATGCCCAGCGTCGCTTGAATTCTGGGTTTCCAGTATTTGAAATTTTCAATGGTAGGCGAGACAGGTTTATACTTGTCCCAATCCTGTGGCCGCGAGGCATGTATGACCCGGGAGGCGGTCAAATTGCCATCCGATGGTAATGCAAATCCCCGGCCTTCCAGTATGACATGCTTGACCTTTTTGGCTTTGGCAATCCGGGCAACATAGGTGGCCATGTGAGCCATTTCTGGCGCGCTCATGCCGTTGAAAGACAAATTATAAGCTGAGAGTCCAGTCTCCCTCTCAAATCTTTCCGGGTTAAACCCGCGGAACAAATGGCTGGTTCCGATTACAATCACATCTGCATTTGCTGGCGGCGTAATATGAAGTCCGGATTTTGCCCTTTGAATATCAATAGGGTCTTCAGGGGAAAACCCAGGCGTTGCCCGATGAACAATATCCAGGGCTGCACTAAATCCAAGTAGCGCCCATATAAGCCCAAAAAAGAGCGATAAAAATTGATTTCTAGACATGTTGTCCTCCTGCAAAACGGCCCATTATAAAAGTTTCAATGACGTCAAATCCGGAAGCTCGAATAATCCGGCATAAATGATGGTCCCGAGCGCCAGACTGGCTACGGACAGGGATGTGCAGTAAAACGCCATGGTGTTTCTGAATTTTTCGAGCACATCCTGCTCGCCTATTCCCGCCGTCTGATTGCCGCGATTACTCCAGCGCTGTTTGGACAGCCGCCAGATGCAATAAACTTTGACGGCCGCATTAATCAGTTGATTGAAGTAGAGGATCGCCGGGTATGCCAGCGTGGCTCTGCGGGCGTAGAAAAGCAGGAAAAGAGACAGGGCAAGCCGGCTGATTGCGATAAACAAAACATAAGCCAGCAAGAAAGATATCCCGTATAAAAAGGTCGATAACAGGGCGAGCATCGGACTGACCAGCATAGTCCACATAGACAAACGCTGATCTACCAAACACCACCAGATGAAAAACGGCATCCGGCGGGGGCCCAGCTGAATGGCCCTCATGCCGTTTCGGAGCATATTACCCGACCAGCGCCGGAAATTCTGAACCATACGATCCAGACCGGAACCTTCAATCACTTCGACCGTGTAGCCAAGTGCATCGGGCACATAGAGCATTTCGGATTTTTGGCTCAGCAAATAATACCATGTGCTTTTGTCATCGCCTGACAGAAATCTGAATTGCCCCCATAGCCAATGAGTCAGGTGGTCGGCCTCAAGCGTGCGAATGAACTCCGTTTTTATGAGATGTTTTGCCCGAAAGACGGACATTCGGCCTGTCAGTGTCAAAACCCGATTGGACAGGGCGTGAGACTGCATCGCCAAACGACGCTGCGAGAAACGCATTTCAAGCCAGGTACTGATCCAGCGCGGCCCAATACAAATGACTTCCTCATCGGTTGTGCAAGCCTGAAGAGACGGCCGAAGTTTGAACAAGGTCATGCATTTTTCAATGGCGCCGGGCGCAATAATGAAATCACCATCAAGGAATGTGATTAAATCATCATCATGAATGGGCAGCCGTGACATGGCCCGCAAGACTAGTCCGATGGCCGCTCGCTTCCCTGAAACATTCTGGCGAATAATACGCAGGTCCAGATCCAGATCTCTTGCCTCCAGTTTCAACAGGCGTTCGATAACGTCCTCATCAAAACGGACACTTGACCCGAGCCATATGGTGGCCGGAACGTCGGCTTCCCGAACTGATTGGATTATGGCGCGGATGACCTTTTGGGTGATGTCCACATGTTCTTTATAGGTGGTCATCATAAAGTGCAGATGTCTGGGCCGCCATCCCGAGCGCCAGATCGCATCAGCCTGACGGCGCATTTTTGGATAGACGAATTTTCCGTAGATGAAGGCTCGAACGGCATGGGTGAACCACCAACTATACCGCCATATACCCAGACCGCCCAATACAAGCACGACTGTATGAAGCTCATTGTCCCAAAAGCTGTTAGGAATGGTCATCGCCAGCCCAGCACTAGCGCCAAGATACAAACTCAACTGAAGCAGAAATAAAGGTGTCCATTTCTCCAGGCCCTTGGGCCAGATGGTCGGATCGTCGATTTTAATATTATACGCCATTTGTCCCCCTGTTCAGCAAAGGGGTTTTATCCCTATGGCGCTTAAACATGACCGTTGCCGGAAGGCCGGCCGGCCATTTTTCACTGCCCGAAAGATCAGACAATTCGAGTTTGACCAGCGCCGTTTTAGCGTCGGGGTCCTGCCAAAAATAACGACTAGCGGCTTCGTCAAGATTGCTCGAAGACCGATTTACAGAAACAATTTTGGCGGTGCTTTTGATTTTGAGTGAAGGGACGTAAAAATTTGCTTCGTCGTTAAGGGCAATTTTCATTACCTGCTCTTGCGAGAGATAAGCCTCTATCGTTGAGGGCCCTGATTTTTCCAAGATCAATATGGGTTCTTTATAGATTACAGTAGAACCAGCAGGTTTGCGAAGCTCGACTATTTTGGCATTAAACGGCGCGTAGATATGATGATCAGAGAGTGTCTCTTTAAGCATTTTAAGATGCAGTTTTGCAGCTTCTAGCTCATCCTCTTCTTTGGAGACATCAAGACGGAGCCCTTCTATTTGCTTTTCCAAGAGAGCGAGTCGTTTCCCGTTTCCAAGTGCTTTTTTTGCTCTTGATAAAGATCCTTCACGCCGCTTGATTTCAACCATCGCTTTATCAAATTTGACCTGAATATTTGGAACATAAAGCTCGGCAATCAAATCACCTTCTTTGACCTCATCTCCGGCCTGGAAATAAAGCTTGTCTATACGGCTATCTGCCAGGGCTTGAGCAATGATGACGGGCCGAGTCACGATTGCCGATTGAACCTCAAGCCTGATGAAATTGGTGTAAATCATCATAGCGAGGTAACCAAATATCCCGATACCGGCCAAAATGTAGAACGCCGTCATGAATACAGTTCTGCGTGACCAGCGGCGTAACGGAGCCTGAAAACCCGGATCAATATCCGGTTTGGTCGAGATAGGCGTCACAGGAACATCAATACGCTGAATCGTATCCCTAGCTTCCGACATGCTCCCGCGAATTAGATCTTCGATAAAGAGCTGCATCAGATCACGTTCGCGCTCACCAAGATCAATGAACTTTCCAGCCAGCATTTTCTCGTTTTGATCTGTTCGAACGACTTTGAAATCGGCTGTGAAATTTATGTCAAAACCCTGAAAAGGAATTGAGACATCCACTTTGATTTCATCCCCGGGCGCTGGAAGGTCCGATTTGATATTCGATATTTTTATACCGCCCAGACTCCAGTTATCCGCCCTGTATTCATTACCGTCAAAGCTGACAGATAACGGGGCGGTTACCCGGTGGTGCTGTCTCTGGTCGGGACGTTCTCGAAATACTCTCATTTCGGTCCCCTTAATAGTGCAGACGCAAATCGGTGATCAGCGCAGCGCCTTTGGAGGAGCCGTCATGGATCTGTTCGCTGTGCAGAGTCCCGCTCAGGCGAAGACGGGCATTTCGGCTGATTTTATATTCACCCCCCAGTCCTAAAATTTTCCGGCTGGCCACGTCTTCGTTTTGCATGGCTCCGGACAATCCGGCTCTCCACTTCTTGCTGCGATAAGCAAGACCGAGATTAAACTCTTCCTGATCAAAACCAGCGCGCGTATCGCTATCTCCCCGATGCACATAAGCACCCGAAAGTGCCCATTTTTTTGTATATTTCAGTTCTCCGCCCAGACCCCATGAGTGGATGTCTTCGCGGCGGCTATCGGCACTTTGACCTGTCACATAGGCGGCGCTGGCCGCGACCTTCCATTGACCGCCAATTTTAGTTTGACTTTGCACGGCCAATTCAACGGCGTCGGTCTGGCGAAGAGTATTATCCCTGCGATCCCTAATCTCCGGCGCGTAGGATACGCCAATTGTGATGGGTTTGGTTTTAGGCGAAACATAGTCAATTTTCAGAGCGTTTTGTGTGTCGTAAACGTTCAGCAAAGCCGGACGAAAATTGTAACGAGAAAAGTCTCCGCGAATTTGCCCAACACCAACCTGCGGTGCATGCAACGATAAGAGGTCGGCCTGACCGGATTTGTTCCCAACAGAGATCTGGCCCCAATCACCTTTGGCATAAAGATAGCTAAGGCGCCGGTTAATACCGTCGCCGCCCATGGAAAACTCAGACCCGCTTTCAAAATCCTGATCGAGTTTAACGACTGTGCCCAGGCGGATTTTCGGTAAGGTCTCATATTCCAATTTCAGCCGGACCGCCCAATCCACATTGGTCTCCAATGTGGACGTCTCGTCCTGTCCATCAATGGATGCAGCCTGCAGGTCCAGATTGAGCCTGAGATCAGCCTGAACCGGACCTAGTTCAAATTTCTTCGCATTTGCCCGCTCCGCGCTCATCGTAAGAAAAGCCGGTATGGCCATGTATAAAAATATTGTTCTCATTTCACCTCGCTTGAAACCAAACAAGGCAAGGAGCACGCCATTAGCGAAGTTATAAAAAACGCTTATTTATCTGAGAGTTAAACGGTTAACACCTGGTGTAAGCAAAACCAGTTTCGCAAATTGCAATGGAGTATTTCTAAAATGCGGAAAAAAACTAGCCGGATTTTTTAAGCTCTTCCCAGCTTTCTCGCTTTCGATAAATCGTCGAAGGGCTAAGTTTTAGAATTTCGGATGCTTTTGGAATACTGCCATCCTGAGCATCTATAACGGCGTTGATGACGTCCTGTTCAATTTCGGACATAGGCCGGTGAATATCAACTTTAATAGACGGACCAGTATTTGTATGGCTCGACTCTGAAAGGCCAATCAGTTGATAATTTTTTGATCCGGTTGATCTTGCTGATAGATATCTATCGATCATGTCTGCGGTAATTTCTGCTTCCGGTTCAATGACCACGATCTTGCGCATCAGGTTTTGAATTTCCCGAATGTTTCCCGGCCATTTATGCTGTTTCAATCGTAGTCGGGCTTCAGGGGTAATGAGATTGACAGACTTCCCTTCTTCCTCCGCGTATTTTTTTATGAAAAAATCGGCGAGTTCCAGAACATCGTTTTTTCGGTCTCTGACAGGCGGCAAATGAATGGACAAAACATCCAGACGGTAGAATAAATCTTCGCGGAAACGTCCCTCTGTTACTTCTATAACAGGATTTCGATTGGTCGCGCAGAGAACGCGGACGTCCACGTCCTCGGTTTTATCGCTGCCAACGGCTTTGACTTTACCGGTCTGTAAAAATCGCAGAATTTTAGCCTGGAGATTGATGTCCATCTCGCAAATCTCGTCCAGAAACAGCGTGCCGCCATTCGCCTCTCGAGCCGCGCCTTTGCGCGCTTCGGACGCGCCCGTAAAAGCCCCTTTTACATGGCCAAAAATTTCGCTTTCGATGAGGTTCTCAGGGATCGCCGCACAATTAATCGCTATAAAAGGCTGACTAGATCGCGGACTGGCATCGTGGATAGCCTGCGCACAGTTTTCCTTGCCTGTTCCGGACTCGCCCGTCAGAAAAACCGGCGCTTTTGATGCCGCAACACTTTCAATCATTTTAAACACAGCCATCATGGATGGAGAATTTCCGATAAAATCGGAAGAGCGCGGTTTCGGCAGGTCTTTTTTGAGGACTTCCACAGTTTGCTTTAGATTTGTCCGTTCAAGCCCGTTTGTCACGCTGGTAATTAGCCTTTGAGCGGCGACAGGTTTCACCAGATAGTCGTTGGCGCCCTTCTTCATGGCTTTAATAGCCGTGTTAATAGACCCATTGGCGGTAACAATGATAAATGAGACGGGAATTTTCTTGTTACGAACGGCTTTAATAACCTCAAGTCCGTTCATATCTGGCAGATCAAGATCCAGCAGGGCCAGCGAATACTCGCCCGTTGCCAGCAGCGAAATCGCATGCGTTCCCTTTTGAGTGATTTCGGCGTCGATTCCCGCGCGCCCCAAATGCCGCTGATAAGTCAGCGCCATGGAGAGCGTGTCTTCGATGATCAAAACATCAGGATTTGATTTTGTTTTGCCCATTTTGCCGTTCCCTATGCGGCTGAAACCTCAATCAGGTCAAAAGCCGCGTCTATGTTTTCAAGGGCTAATTGGCCGGTTCCTTCGGTCACCTGCCCTTCATTCATCCACATATTGTTCTTACCAGATTTACAATGTGTATTTGTTAACGCTGCTGTTTCCGACAGGTCTGAAAATCCAAACGTGGTTGCCAGACCCTTAAGAATATGGCTGGCTTTTTCAGCCTTTTCCCGGTCCTTCGTATCCAGAGCGTCTTTCAATTGTTTTAGCGCGCCCACCAAATCATCTTGAAACTGGAATTTAAACCGATCAAATTCTTCGGTGGTTACGCCGTCCAGAAGCTCTTTTATGACTTCCGGAGAAACGCCTTCGATCTCGCATGGGTTAGATTGGCCTAAAACTTCGGCGATTGACTGCGCCAACTTGAGTTTCTTTACCGGCTTTATCAAAACCTCATTCATTCCGGCATGTTGAAATTTTTCGCCGTCTTCCACACTAGCCATCGCCGTCAGCGCAATTATGGGAATATCGCGGTAGGCGGTTTTACTTTTCCGAATTTTCTTTGTGGCTTCCAGACCGCCCATGACCGGCATGGAAATATCCATTAAGATCATATCAAATGTTCCATGGGCCAAAAGATCCAAGACTTCCTGTCCATTTTCCGCAATCGTCACGTCGGCTTTGAGTTCCGTAAGGACACGATTGGTCACCAATTGATTTGTCTTGTTGTCCTCCGCCAGCAGGATTCTGGCTCCTTTCAAGGCCGGCGCATCTGACGGTATCGTTTCTGTTTCCTGCTCTGTCCAAACTGTCCGCTCAAGCGGAATAGTCATCCAAAAAGTCGACCCTCCACCCAGCTGGCTTTCCACACCGATTTCACCGCCCATCAAATGCACAAGCTTTTTGGAAATGGCGAGCCCCAGACCTGTCCCACCTGTTTCGCGGGTGTCCGACGCATCAACCATGTAAAATTCATCGAAGAGTTTTTGCTGAATCTCTTCGGATATGCCGATGCCTGTATCTTTAACGCTATACTTCAACCCGATTTCATCATCGGAAAGCTCAACTGTATTCAGCGTTATCGTAATTGATCCTTCTTTCGTAAATTTAACGGCATTACTGACAAAATTAAACAGGACCTGTTTTATTCGCCCGGCATCTCCCAGCAGCGCTGATTCCAAATCATCATTCAATTGCAAGGCCAACTGAACATTTTTACTTGCTGCAATCGGCCCAAACAATGATTGGACATCCTCCACAATATCCCCCGGGCGAAAAGGCTTTGATACAAGCTCCACTGTGCCAGATGTAATCTTGCTGTAGTCCAGAACCCCGCTTACCAGATTAAGGAGAGCTTCGGAGGATTCTCTTGCGGTGGAAACCAGGTTTTGCTGATCTTCATCAAGCCTGGTGTCTTCAAGAATTCCCAATATGCCGACAACCGCATTAAAAGGTGTCCTGAGTTCATGGCTCATTGTGGCCAGAAACTTTGACTTCGCTTCACTGGCGGCTTCGGCGGCCAATTTGGCTTCATTCAGAGCTGTCTCGGCCGCTTTTTTCTCAGTAATGTCCCGAATATAAGCGATGAAAATATCTCTGTCATTATCCTGACTTCTCGAAATTGCGAGCTCTGACATAAATTCTTCGCCGTTTGCTCTTATGGCCTCGATTTCAATACGTTGACCCAGAATATTGGCAACCCCGGTTTCGCGCATGCGCGCCATACCGGCATTATGGGCATCCCGGTAACGCTCAGGTACAATTAGATCGGCCATTTTTTTGCCGCGGATGTCATCACGTTTATAACCAAAAATCGTCTCCGCAGACTCGCTAAATTCAAGAACATCGCCCGCGTCATCTATGATAATAATACCGTCCAGAGACGCCTCAAAAGTCGCATAGAGTTTGTTGGATATTTCCTGTTCCCGCCGCTTTTGCCGCAAAGTTATACGCCGGAAAAAATACCCAAGGGAAAAGGTCGCTATTATGATCAATAGATTGGAAAGAACACTAGGCATAGCTGAACCCATAGCCGCTTTGGGTTAAAATTCAGTATTATGACTACGGCAGTTATGTGGGAGTTTGGTTTTGTTTAAGGATTGCATTGAAATTACATTGAGAGCTCATTATGAACACGGCGATGACCAAAGAAACCTCCCATCTAGAAATCCATATGTTCCCGTGTCTGAATGACAATTACGGTTTTCTGGTCCACAATCCGGATACTGGGGAAACGGCCTGTATTGATACGCCGGAAGTAGACAAGATTGTTCTAGCTCTTGAAGAAAAGGGCTGGACCCTTACCCATATCTGGAACACGCACCATCATTTTGACCATGCCGGCGGCAATGCGGAACTGAAAGAACTCTTCGGCGTTGAAATCCGGGGATGCGAAGCGGACAAAGCCAGAATTCCGGGTCTGGATATTGGCCAGGAGGATGGCGACGTTTTTAAGTTTGGCGAACATGACGTGTATATTTATGAAACGCCCGGCCACACGATCGGGCATATCATTTATTATATTCCCTCCGCCAAAGCGGCCTTTGTCGGTGATACAATTTTCGCGCTCGGATGCGG
>CAYQNQ010000063.1:0-13268 GCA_964418815.1 uncultured Hellea sp. | reverse complement strand
AACCTGCGACCCAGTGATTAACAGTCACTTGCTCTACCAACTGAGCTATTGCGGAATATCACATTGGTAAGTTCGCGGCGTGTAGCAGAAAAAAACCAAGCCATACAAGGGCTAATTTGCCGTGAATTCGCAAAAAAAAAGGGAACCCGGAGGTTCCCGAAGGTGTTAGGTGAATGGTGGGGTGTATTCCGTAGAATACATGCTCTTTATTAACGAATAAGGTAAACCAAAGGTTAACATTAATAAGTTTTTTTCACATTTGATTCAGTTAGATTAATTGCCCCACCCGTTTCATTGCTAGCTTCATTCAGTTTTCGTCCACACGGCCAGACCATTGCCGCTGGGGTCGCGGAAATGAAATCTGCGGCCGCCCGGAAAAGAAAAGGGCTCTATAGTAATGACACCGCCCGCGGATTTTACCGCCGCCAGACTGGCCTCAAGGTCTTCTGCATAGATAATGAAAAACGGCCCGGTTTCGGAAGGCTCCCGTTCTGACTGTCCATCAAAGCCGCCGTCAATACCCGCGCCGTGAAAAGAAACATAGACTTCGCCCCAGTCCTGGAAGGTCCAGCCAAAGACCGATCCATAAAAAGACTTCATGGCCTGCAGATCAAGCGCCGGAAGCTCAACGTAATTTATACTGTGATGAACATCTGTCATTATTTTCGCTCCTTTAAGTCTCCGGCGAAAGTAAGACGATAATCCGTCAAATTGAGGCCTTGATAGCCGCCAATGCCTCATCGGCACTGTCTACATTGGTTCCGCCGGCCTGGGCCATGCCCGGTTTTCCGCCGCCGCGGCCGCCGACTTTCTCGGCGCCTGCATTAACCAGATCGACCGCAGAATACTGCCCGGTCAAATCCGGGGTCACGGCAACGCCTACGGCAACCTTGCCCTCATCCGTTGTGACAAAGGCCACAATACCGCTGCCGATGGAGGCAATCTGTTCATTCATCATACCGCGGAGATCCTTGCCGGACACGCCCGAGAGCACGCGGCCCATAAATTTGATTCCGTTGATCTCTTCGGCCGACGTCCCGCTACCGCCGCCGAGCGCGACTTTCTTTTTGAGTTCGGATATTTCTTTTTCCATTTTTCTGCGATCATCCAGCAGGCTTTGAACGCGTTCCGGAACCTGATCCGGCTGCACTTTCAAATTAGCCGCCAACTGGCGGGTGAGCGCCGCCTGACCTTCCAGATATTGCCGGGCATCTTCCCCGGTGACGGCCTCAACGCGGCGAATGCCTGCCGCCACCGCCCCTTCGGAAATAATCTTGAAAAGCGCGATATCGCCCGTGCGCTTCACATGGGTACCGCCGCAAAGTTCTATGGAATACGGCTTGTCGCTATCATCAAGCGGATCCCCCAGACTCAGGACACGGACTTCATCGCCGTATTTTTCGCCAAACAGCGCCATTGCCCCCGCTTCCATAGCGGCGTCGGGCGCCATGAGCTCAGTTGCAGCTTGCACATTTTGCAGGATGACGGTGTTGACCTCGTCTTCGACCTTGCCAAGCTCCTCTTTGGAAATGGCCGCGCCGTGGGAGATATCAAACCGGATCCGGTCCCCGTCGACCATTTGCCCTTTCTGGGTGACATGGGGGCCGAGGACGCGCCTTAAAGCTTCGTGCATAATGTGGGTTGCGGAATGATTACGTTTGGTTTTTTCCCGGTTATCAGAATTTACCTGCAATTCGGCTTTATCCCCAACAGCTATAGACCCTGTGAGGGTTCCCATATGCACATGAAGATCACCGGCCCGTTTTTGTACGTCAGTGATCTCGATAACGGCCCCGCTCTTAAAAGCAGCAACGCCTTTATCGCCAGCCTGTCCGCCGCTCTCGGCATAAAAGGGCGTTTGTCGGGTGACAAACATAACGTCTGTGTCTGAGGCATTTTCGACGCGGGCATCCGCCGCAAAGAGCGCTTCTATTTTCGCAGTCTCGCCCAAATTGCCATAGCCGGTGAACTCTGTGGCGCCGATATCTTCTCTGATCTTGTGCCAGATTTCGTCCGTACCGGCATCGCCAGAGCCTTTCCAGGCATCGCGGGCCCGTGTTTTTTGCTGGGCCATGGCCGCGTCAAATTCTTCCGTATCAACGGTTATGCCGCGGCTGCGAAGGGCGTCCTGGGTGAGATCAAGCGGAAAGCCGTAAGTGTCATAGAGTTTAAAAGCGGTCTCACCGGAGAGAACGTCGCCATCGTTGAGGTCTTTGGCAGCATCTTCCAGCAGAGCGGTCCCGCGGCCCAACGTCTTTCTAAACCGGACCTCTTCCTGCTCGAATGTGGCTTCGATGGACGCCTGAGCGCGGCCGAGCTCGGAATAGGCATCGCCCATTTCCGTCATCAGCGCCGGTACAAGCCGGTGCATGAGCGGGTCTTTCGCGCCCAGAATATGAGCGTGCCGCATAGCCCGGCGCATGATGCGGCGCAGGACATAGCCGCGGCCTTCATTGGACGGGCTAACGCCGTCCGCCATGAGAAAAGAACAGGCCCGGAGGTGGTCTGCGATCACGCGGTGCGAAAACTTGGCGTCGCCTTCGGCCTTCACCCCCGTCAGATCAACGGACGCTGCTATGAGATTTTTAAACAGGTCGATATCGTAATTATCATGTTCGCCCTGCATGATAGCGGCAATACGCTCCAGCCCCATACCCGTATCGATTGAGGGTTTGGGCAGGGGAACTTTTTCGCCGGACGGCAGGCTTTCAAACTGCATGAAAACCAGATTCCAGATCTCGATAAACCGGTCGCCGTCTTCCTCCGGCGAACCGGGCGGTCCGCCCCAGATATGCTCGCCGTGATCATAAAATATTTCCGAACAGGGCCCGCACGGCCCCGTATCGCCCATGGCCCAGAAATTATCCGACGTGGCAATTCGGATGATTTTTTCTTCCGGCAGACCAGCGATTTTTTTCCACAGATTAAACGCTTCGTCATCTTCGGCATAGATGGTGACCAGCAGTTTGTCCTCCGGCAGGCCAAAATCCTTGGTGACCAGTTTCCAGGCCCGCTCAATGGCGTGGTCTTTGAAATAATCTCCGAAGGAGAAATTCCCCAGCATTTCAAAAAAGGTATGATGCCTGGCCGTATAACCAACATTATCCAGGTCATTATGTTTTCCGCCGGCCCGGACGCATTTCTGGGAGGTCACAGCCCTCGGATAACCGGGCTTGGTGGCGCCGGTAAAATAGTCCTTAAACTGCACCATGCCGGCATTGGTAAACATGAGTGTGGGGTCATTGTCCGGCACAAGCGGACTTGACGCGACCTTTTCGTGTTTGTCATCGCCAAAATAGTTTAGAAACTGTGTCCGGATATCCCGAAGGCTGGTCATATTCTTTTTTCCAAATTTCGAAGCCTCCCTATAGAAAGAGCGCCCAGCATTGCCAAGCGCTCTTTTATGACAGTCTTACGATTCCGGGCCCTTACCGAGGGGGAAGGAGGAGGTTGATTGTCGGCCCCGCCCCACAAATCAGGACCGACAATCTGGGCTCAGACTCGTTTTTGACGAGCCAAACTGCTAATTTTGATGGGCTTTTAGCCGGCTGATGCGACCTCATCGGGTGCATCGCCTTCATCCTGATCGCGGTCCGCGTCATTTTTTGGCATGAGGAGTTCATCAGAGATCAACCCTTCATTACGGCGGACATGGGTTTCAATATCATTGGCAATATCCGGGTTTTGGAGCAGGAATTGACGAACATTCTCCCGTCCCTGTCCAATGCGCTCTTCGCCATATGAATACCAGGAACCTGATTTCTCAACGACCCCGGCCTTGACGCCTAGATCAATGAGCTCTCCGGTTTTGGAAATGCCCTCACCATACATGATATCAAATTCCACCTGACGGAACGGCGGCGCCACTTTATTCTTGACGATTTTAACCCGTGTCTGATTGCCGATCACTTCGTCGCGGCTCTTAATGGCACCAATGCGGCGGATATCGAGGCGAACAGACGAATAAAATTTCAAGGCATTGCCGCCGGTCGTGGTCTCGGGCGAGCCATACATAACACCGATTTTATGCCGGATCTGATTGATGAAAATAACCATACATCCGGATTTAGCGATAGAGCCGGTCAGTTTACGCAGAGCCTGACTCATAAGACGGGCCTGCAAGCCCGGAAGGCTGTCGCCCATATCGCCTTCAAGCTCGGCCCGCGGCGTCAAAGCCGCAACGGAATCAATCACTAAAACATCAACGGCGCCGGATCTCACCAATGTGTCGGCGATCTCAAGCCCCTGCTCACCCGTATCGGGCTGCGAGATTAGAAGTTCATTCACATCAACGCCCAGCTTGGCCGCATAAACCGGATCCAAAGCGTGTTCCGCGTCAATAAACGCAGCCACGCCGCCGGTTTTCTGCATTTCCGCAACGCAGTGTAGTGACAATGTTGTTTTCCCGGAACTTTCCGGACCATAAATTTCTATCACCCGCCCTTTGGGCAGGCCGCCTATGCCAAGGGCGATATCCAGTCCCAATGAACCCGTTGAGACGGCCTCAATATCCATGCTGGCTTTTTGGCCCAGACGCATGACTGAGCCTTTACCAAATGCGCGATCAATCTGACTGAGCGCGGCTTCGAGTGCTGAGGATTTATCTGCGTCCACGGGGTTACCTACGACTTTTAACTGAGCCTTTTTGGCCATTTCTTATCTCCAAATTAGATGACCGGAGCCCTTCGGTCACCTGTTTATTTTGCGGCTGGAAATGGACTGCCGTAGGCGTTTATGTACATATTTTGTTCTCATCGGTCAAGAAAAAAGAACAATTATGGAACATAATGCTTAAAGCATTGAAGTTAAACAACTTCTCCGATTTGCTCCTTCACCTTTTCCGCCAGTTGAATCAGCGTAAACGGCTTGGGCAGGAAGGTCACATCGGGTTCTTCGGCCAAAAGTTCAGAAAACTCTTCTTCCGCATATCCCGAGATAAATACGATTCGCGCCTCTTTGAGCATAGACCGCGCTTTTTTAAGAAGAGTAGGCCCGTCCATACCCGGCATGACCACATCAGAAATCATCAGGTCAAACGGCGTATCGGTCTCTTCGATAATCTCGTAAGCCTCTTCGCCGTCTCTGGCTTCCGTCACGGTATAGCCCCGTTTTCGCAAGGTTTTAGCTGCAATAATCCGGACTGAGTCCTCATCCTCGACAAAGAGAATATTCCCGGACCCGGCCAGATCGGAGGGCGCCTTGACGGGCGGCGGCGCTTTGGCAGCAGGCTGTATATCCGCCTCGGCTACCTCGTCACCCTCAGGCAAATATATGGTAAAGGTCGTACCTTTTCCGAGCACGCTATCTACGGCCAGATATCCGCCTGACTGCTGAACAATCCCGTAAACTGTAGCGAGCCCCAAACCTGTGCCCTCGCCTTGCCCTTTGGTGGTGAAAAACGGTTCAAAGATTTTTTCTTTAACCTCATCGCTCATGCCCGTCCCGGTATCTTTGACGGAAATAACGACCACGTTCTCGCTGTCGACAGCCTCAAGCGAGGCCTTTATCGCCGGATTATCCAGACTGGATTTTTCCAGCGCGCGGCTTTCAATGGTGATTTTACCGCCGCCCTGCTCTTTCATGGCGTCCCGGGCATTGACGGCTAAATTCATCAAAATCGTATCAAACTGGTTTTTGTCGACCCGAATGGCGGGCAGATTACGTCCGTGCTTGATGTCAAGTTGCACCTTTTCGCCGAGCACCTGTTTGAGCGTGACCGCCATATCAGACAATGTTTCCGAAACATCCAAGTTTTCGGCCCTGATGGTCTGCTTGCGGGAATATCCCAATAATTTTTTAACGAGAGACGCCGCCCGGTTCACATTGGCATTGATTTGCTGAAGCTCTGGATAGGACGGATCGCCTATAGGGTGACGTCCTAAAAGCGTATCCGTATATAGCCGAATAGCCGCCAGCAAATTGTTAAAGTCATGGGCAATTTCCGCCACCAAACGGCCAATCGCCTGCATTTTCTGTGATTGTGCCAATTGGTCCTCAAGCACTTTGCGCGCCGAAATATCGACCAGAAACAAACGGCAACGCCCATTGGTCACATCGGTTTTAGGATAGACACTGACATATCTGCCCTCGCGACCCTTTATCTGAACATCAACGGATTCGCTTGGCAGGAATTTGGATAACTTGACGTCAAAAATATTCGGACCGCTTCCCACCGCCGAAAAAATATCCGTCAATTTGGCATTTTCGACGGTCTCCAGACCGGTGAGTTCAAGAAACGCCCGGTTCCCCTGCAGGATTTTCGCCGATTTTAAATCGGATGTATCCAAGTCTATTGTCGCGAACGGCACGTCCAATGTTCCGGACGCTGTCAGACTACCGGCAGCCACTGAAGATGTGTCAGCGCCGGCAGCAGGCGCCAAAGCGACGCTAGAATGGCCGTGAAAAGCCAGACTGGCGATGGTTTTCCCGGAAGCGTGTTTATCCCACCCCCCAATCAAGACGACCGGCGTGGCCACATTTTTTTGCGTAATCAGCCTTGTATCAAAGCGAATAGTTCGCTTGGAGTCTTTGGGACTATCAAGAATACCGTCCGGATGCTCCACAATATCTTTAAACGAAATGCCGGAAAAGCTTTGTATGCCGAGCCAGTCCTTGATGACCTCATTCCCCGAGATTATCTCGCCCGTTTCAGAAATCGCCAACAGACCAATGGGGGCCTTTGCCAGTAATTTTGCGTCATTAGAATTATCATCGGAAAAATCCAGTATTTCCCATACTCGCTGAGATTGGAAGGCTGTGACCCTGACGAGATACCGCTTGAGAGCCCCGTCAGAATCATAAAACTCAATGGACTCCTCGCGAAAAGCATCGGCTTCGTCCATATTCGCCAAGCGGTAAATGACGGATTTCGCACTGTCTGAAACATCTCTCAAAATATCTGATGGCATGGGCGGGGCATTGTTCAGCCGCCCGGCGCCAAATTTATTAGCCAGCTCCATATAGCTGTCATTGGCCCGAACGACTTTATCTTTTTCAATAATAGCCCCCGCGTGTGAGCTTCGAGCAAAGACACGCTCAAGGACGTTGGAAATAGGAACAGTTACAGGCGTGATAGCGCTAGCAGAACGCTGCATGAATGAGAGTCCCAGCAAAATAAGGCCGCCAAGCCCCAATAGGCCAAACACAATCCACGACGTCATACCGAACCGCGAGGAATAGAAATAACCCAGACCAAGACAAATAATAACCAGAACAATCAGCAACAACTTCCAAAGTAAGCCGCCGCTACGCTTTTCCGCGTGGCTATCCAGATTAATATCTCGAATCACTGAAACCATGACTTTGTATTGTGGTTATTTTTGAGCGCGGCGCAAAAAGATTGAAAAATTAATTGAGCCCGCCTCAATTTCACCTATTTATCTTCTGGGGGGACCCCCTGGAGCACAAGCGAGGATTAAATTGACAAATTTATCAAGACTGATTTTTTTCTTCACTTTGATAATGTCTTCTTTTGGTTTTCAAGGCTGCGAAAAAAGCGGGCCGACAAAAGAACAAAAAGCGCTTGTTCAGACAGAGACCGAAAAATTAAATATTTGGTTTGAGGACAGACATAGCGAAATGCTGGCCCGCTCGCCCATGCGGAAAACGCAATTGGGAATAGACGAAAATCAGAATATTTTAGATGACATTAGCGAACTGGCGAGAGCCGAAGAAACGGCCTTAAAGGAAGTCTGGCTGGCCGAACTCAGGCAGACATTTGATCCGGATCGGCTGGATCCTTCAACGCGAATTTCATATCGCTTATATGAGTACGCTGCCCTGGAGGATCTGGCGGAAAACGAATTCTCGGATAATTTATACGCCTTCCAGCATATGAGCGGACCGCACACAGGGCTTCCAGCCTTTATGTCCAACGTCCACAGGGTCGACTCGGTTAAAGATGCAGAAAATTATATTTCGCGCCTGAACGGGTTTTCAGCTTATCTGGGAGAATTTGTCGCCCGCGCGGAGACTCAGGCAAATAACAACGTCATTCTTCCCCGATTTGTATATCCAAGGATCCGGGACGCCGCCGTCAATGTAATCTCGGGCCAGCCCTTTGACGAAAATGGTGATAGCCCGCTTTGGTCAGATGTGACCCGGAAAATTGAAGCTTTGGACATTAGCCCTGCGGACAAGACCTCTCTTAAAAATGAAGCACGGGTCGCCCTCTTTGAAAATGTGAAACCCGCCTATCTTGAAATTATTGATATGTGTAATCGGCATGAGGCGATGGCCGATGACCAAGACGGCGTTTGGAAACTCCCTGGCGGAGCAGCATTTTATCAGGCGCGGTTAAAACGCTACACAACAACCGATCTGTCCCCGGACGAAATTCACCGGATCGGACTGGAGGAAGTGGCCCGCATCAAAGAAGAAATGCGGTCCATAATGGATGATCTGGATTACGAGGGAGATTACCGGAGCTTTTTCGATAAATTACGATCCGACCCGGAGTTTGTATTTGAAAACACGGATGAAGGACGCGCGTCTTATATCAGTCAGGCAGAAACAATCATTTCCGACATGAAAGGCAGCCTGGACCAATTATTTGAAACCAAACCCAAAGCCGATGTCATCGTTAAACGCGTAGAGCCGTTTCGCGAAGCCTCTGCTTTTGGCGCCTTTTACAACGAACCGTCGCGCGATGGTTCCCGGCCGGGCACCTACTATATTAATCTCAAGGACATGAATGATTTACCCATCTACCAGCTCCAGGCTTTAGCATACCACGAGGGCATACCCGGTCATCACATGCAAATTGCCATTGCCCAGGAACTTGAGGGATTACCGACATTTAGAACCTCCGGGCGTCATACTGCCTATACAGAAGGCTGGGCGCTTTATGCCGAGCGCATTCCAAAGGAACTGGGCCTTTATACAGATCCCTATCAGGACTTTGGGCGGCTCTCCATGGAGATATTCCGCGCCGCACGGCTTGTCGTCGATACGGGCATTCATCATAAAAAATGGACCCGCGCTGAGGCCGTCGAATATATGATGAATAACACGGCCAATGCTGAAGGCGATATCCGGGACGAAGTCGACCGGTACATTGTTTGGCCGGGACAGGCCACGGCCTATAAAATCGGCATGCTCAAAATTGACGAATTGCGCGCAAAAGCAAAAACCAGTCTCGGCGATGGATTTGATATCCGTGAATTCCACGATGTCATTCTCGCAAATGGCTCCATGCCGCTATCTATCCTGGAAGACGTGGTCGACGACTGGATTGCCGCCAAATAAAGTAAAGATTTACTATATCTGTTTCCTAAATTTTAGACTTCAATTGTTATTGCTTTTGAAAAATAAAAAAGGGGCAAGACATGAGTTTCCAATATAGAATTATCCTTGGCGCGGTTTTAATTTCCGTGGGTTCAGTCATTGGTTTCCAAGCCAAGAAAAAAGTCAAAGAAGATTATAATATTCTCCCACCCGAAGTCGCGTTCATGAACAAATGTACGTCGGCAATGCGGACCCATAATGTAGAATTCAAGCAAGGCGCCAACCAAAACAAAGGCTGTGCTTGTATCACAAAAACTCTGATGTCAAAAACCGAACAGGCTGAAATTCCCGCTGTAAAAGATTACATGTATCTCTTGATGGAATTGGGCGGAGACAATGCAAGAGAAACAATTGATATGGAATATTTTGAACAATCTTTTGAGGAGATCAACACCCGTCATAGCCTTTCCGAACTCAAATCCCTCACTTATTTCGGGACAATTGGAGAGGCGGTTACGACGTGCGGAAATAAAGATTATCACACAAAGGAAAATGTCGGGGTGCTTGCTTCCCTGTATCCAAAATCCAGTCAGATTGCCGTCGCGCAGTCTGAAGTAGAAAGTAAACCCAAACCTTCAAAACCTGCGCCTCTGAAGCTCCGCGGACCATCCAAGGGGTAGCCGAGACGCCAAGAGTTTGGATTGCATTAACACGAAATTGTATTAAAACTCCGGGAAAACACCCCGGAGGATATAATGCGCAAACTTTTACTCGCTGGTTCTGCCTTGCTCATATTGACCGCGTGCGATGCTCAGGTCAAATCAGAAGAAAATCTTGAGGCCGTCAAACAGACCGTCAATGAAATCACTGACAAATCCGCCGACCAGGCCATTGAAGCCTGGTTCGACGAGAAATTTATGGAAAACGTCAAGCGCTCGCCCATGTTTCTCGCGCAAATGGGTATCAAAGAGCGCATGGATGAATGGGATGATGTTTCGCGAGATGCACAGCTCGAAGAAATTGACAACTACAAAGCCTCGCTCGACGAACTTCGTTCCAAGTTTGATCGTTCTAATCTGAGTGAAAGCCGCCAGCTGTCATACGATATGATGGAACGCTTCCTGACCCACCAGATCGAAAATGATAAATTCTGGCAGTATGGGTATTCCTTTAATCAGATGTTTGGTGCCCATTCACGAATTCCAACATTTTTGAAAAACCAGCACCCTATTTCAACGGTTTCCGACGCGGAAAATTACATAAAACGGCTTGATGGCATCAAAGGTTTTTTGGGCGAAATCGTTGCCCAATCTCAGGCTAGCGCCAAAGCGGGCATAATGCCGCCAAAATTTGTTTATGAGCATGTTCTGCGCGATGGCCGAAATATCATCGGCGGCTCTCCCTTTGATGACAGTGGTGAGGACAGTATCTTTCTCGCAGACTTCAAGGGTAAAATCGGAAATCTTAAAATTTCCGAAGACGAAAAAGATGAGCTTATAGACCGAGCCTCCAAAGCCATGTTGAGGTCCACAGGGCCGGCCTATCGTAATTTTATGACAACCATGGAGGAACAACAGGCCAAAGCAACGGATGATGACGGAGCCTGGAAACTTCCAAATGGCGCCGAATATTACGCCCACCGTCTTAACCGAATGACGACCACAGACATGAGCGCTGATGAAATTCATGATCTGGGTCTGCGCGAAGTCGACCGCATTCACGGAGAGATGCGGGACATCATGAACAAAGTCGGATTTGAAGGCACATTGCAGGACTTCTTCGTTCATCTGAAGACGGATCCAAAATTTGTCTATGAGGATTCTGACGCAGGCAGAGCCGCCTATATCAAAGAAGCCGCCTCTATGATCGACACAATGGAAGCAAGCCTTGGTGATCATTTCTCATTTGAGCCGGCGACCAAGCTTGAGGTCCGCGCCGTGGAAGCTTTTCGGGAAAAATCTGCGGGTAAGGCCTTTTACAACCGGCCAGCCATGGACGGCTCTCGCCCGGGTATTTATTACGCTAACCTCTATAAAATCACCGACATGCCTAAATATCAGATGGAGGCCCTCGCCTATCATGAAGGCATTCCGGGGCATCACATGCAGTTTGCGGTGACGCAGAAACTGGATATCCCTAAATTCCAGCGCTTTTCCAGTGCCACGGCCCACTCTGAAGGCTGGGGGCTGTATTCCGAATATCTGCCGAAGGAGATGGGATTTTACACGGACCCCTATTCTGACTTTGGCCGGCTCGCCATGGAGCTCTGGCGGGCGGGGCGTCTTGTCGTAGATACGGGTCTGCATCACAAGAAATGGACGCGTCAGGAAGCCATAGATTATCTTTTGACCAATACGCCCAACCCTGAAAATGACTGCGTTAAAGCCATTGAGCGCTATATCGTCATGCCCGGACAGGCGACCGCCTATAAAATCGGTATGAACAAAATTTTAGAGCTTCGGGAAATGTCCAAAGAGAAGCTTGGCGACAAGTTTGATATCAAGGAATATCATGATGTGGTTTTAGGGTCAGGCCCAATTCCGCTCAATATCCTGGAGGATCAAGTCAATCGCTGGATTGATGGCAAAGGCTAAGCCTTAAGCGCGGGTTCGCTCTCCGCGCTCATGCATTTCCTGAGCTTCAATGGTCAGAGTAGCGATGGGCCGTGCGTCCAGCCGGGCGACACCAATGGGATCTTCTGTATCCTCACAATAACCGTAAGACCCGTCCTCGATGCGGGCCAGCGCCTTGTCTATCTTTTTACCAAGCTTGCGGAGGCGATCTCTTGTCCGGAGTTCAAGCTGATAGTCGGCCGTCGCAACAGCCGTGTCAGCAGGGTCAGGATGCGAGACGTTTTCGCCTTGAAGCTTCTCGACAGTATCCTTGGTTTGCGAAATTATTTCCGATTTCCAGGTTAAAAGTTTCCGCTTGAAATATTCCTTCATGACCGGATTCATGAAGTCTTCCTTATCGGATGGACTATAGCCTTCCGGCACTATTACCTTTTTGGGTTTTCTTGTGCGTTTCGCCATCTGCGAGTCACCCCTTAATAGTGGTATTTGCGCGGGTCATAAACACATCTGAAAAAATGACAATATTAATTTTCATCATCACAGTTCACTTTTAATTTAACCACGAAAATCGCTTGAACCTCAAAAGCACTCCCCTTAACAAGTCCCAATTATCCGGAGGACTTAAATGAAATTCCAAGGCACTGAAAATTACGTAGCGACACAGGACCTGAAAATGGCCGTAAATGCCGCCATTACGCTGGAGCGGCCCCTGCTGATTAAAGGCGAGCCGGGAACCGGTAAAACCGTGCTGGCCCATGAGGTCGCCAAAGGTCTCGGCGCGCCGCTTATACCCTGGAATATCAAATCAACAACCAAAGCTCAGCAGGGGCTGTATGAGTATGATGCCGTGGCCAGATTGCGTGATTCCCAGCTTGGCGAAGGTAAGGTCCATGACATTGGTCACTACATCAAAAAAGGCAAGCTCTGGGAAGCCTTTGAAAGCAAAGAGCGCCCGATCCTGCTAATTGACGAAATCGATAAAGCCGATATCGAGTTTCCCAATGACCTCTTGCACGAACTCGATCAGATGTCATTTCATGTGTACGAAACAGGCGAAACCATAACCGCCAAACAGCGGCCCATAATTGTCATCACATCCAATAACGAAAAAGACCTGCCGGACGCCTTTTTGCGCCGCTGTTTCTTCCATTACATTCAGTTTCCAGACGCCGAAACCATGTCCAAAATCGTCAATGTCCATTTCCCGGACATCAAATCTCGCCTTTTAAGTGCGGCCATGAAGCGGTTTTATGAAGTGCGTGAAATGCCGGGCCTTAAGAAAAAGCCCTCAACGTCTGAGCTTCTGGACTGGCTCAAACTCCTGCTGGTCGAAGACATCGACCCCGAAATCATCAAAGAAGCGGACCCGAAGAAACTCATTCCGCCGCTGCACGGCGCGCTGCTCAAAAATGAGCAGGATGTACATCTATTTGAGAGATTGGCATTCTTGGCTCGGCGAGAGAGTTAGTT
>CAYQNQ010000062.1:0-13476 GCA_964418815.1 uncultured Hellea sp. | reverse complement strand
GCCAGAATTTCAGACAGGCTCGGCACCGCAAATTCCGGTGTGCCCATAAAGACAATTCGCATCTATTCAGACTTCGGGCACATAATATAAGACGGTGAGGCCGGATAAAGAACGCTGTCATCGCCAAACATCGATAGTTCCTCGAATGTTCGCGGCTCACAATCGAATTTAACGGTCTGATAAGGCGTCACCATAATCTGCATTAACCCCTGAACACAGGCCAGTCCGAATGCAGTTAAAAAAACGAAATTTAAAACCGGCTTGATTTTTTTCATCAGCTCGCTGCTTTCAGCTTTTGCGCCTTTTGCACTTTTTTGATGGCGCGGCTGCGTTTGAGTTTGGACAGATGATCGAGAAAGACAATGCCTTTGAGATGGTCCATTTCGTGCTGGATACAGACCGCATAAAGCCCTTCAGCCCATTCGGTGACCTGCTGCCCGTCATAGTTTTGATAAGTAATCTTGGCGCGCTTGGGGCGGTCAACCGTATCAAATATTTCCGGCACGGAAAGGCAGCCCTCGTCATAAGGCACAAATTCTTCGTCCAGTTCCAGAATTTCCGGATTGATAAAATATTTTGGCGCGGGCTTTTCCGCGTCTTTGGCCAGATCCATGACGATGATATTGACCGGCACGCCGATCTGCACCGCCGCAAGTCCGATACCCGGAGCGGCATACATGGTCTCCAGCATATCATCCATGAGCGCGCGTGTTTCATCGGTCACCTCTTTGACAGGTTTGGAAACCTGTTTGAGGATCGGATTGGGCACGGTCAATATTTCGCGTAAAGCCATGGCGCTTAATTAGGGACGGGCCTTAAAAGGGTCAAGTATCTGCCAGATTTAATTCCTCTGGCGGGAGGCGCGTTTTCAGCTGATTTTTAAGCTCATGAAATCGGGCTTCATCAAAATCGCAAATCTGGGAAAAATCTGTCACGACCATTTTTTCTGTTTCGCCCCTGGGATCAATCTTGGAATAATCCACCCCGGGAAAGGACAAATCAAACTCTTCTCTTAAGGCCAGAAGCTCAAAAGAGCCGCGTTCAATGCGCGCTCTGGCCTTTGGTTTTAGTGTCGGTTTTGTGGCCCCCGGAACGGCGCGGTCGAGCTTTCGCAGCGCGTTGAGCTTACGCCGGTTTTGCTGAACCTCTGCGTCTGATTTGCGCCGGGTGCGGCCCTGAAGCTGGGTCAGGACCTTCATGGCTTCGGCGGAAAAGGAATGATTGGGCCGGTCATCCTTAATATCCATATTCACCATGGTTTCGTCCAGTCCCGCCCAGTCCACAAAGTCGTGAAAAACATCTGCGTCTTTGAGCAAGCTGCGATCATAAAGCCGGACTTGAAAATCTTCTCCAAACACCTGCCTATAGCTGCGAAGCGTGTCCATAAACGGATAGGCCTTTACCGCCACAATCCGGGTAATAATTTTGAGCTGCTCCTGCACAAAGGACAGATAGCGATCGGCCGGGTGGCGAATGTAAGCCAGTATACGGCGGCGCTCATAACCTTTCATGGAGAGGGCTGTTTTCAAAGTTTCGCCCGAATCCCCGGTCAAGGGCCTGAAAAAATTCTCCCCGCTTAAAATCAGTACATCACTGGGAGCGTTTTCGCGAAGTTTGTCCCACTGGGCGCTTGACCCTTCGATGATTTTTTCAGGGCTCCCGCCCAGGCCCAGGCGAATATCCGCTGAATATTTGTCAGCCTTAAATATTGCCGGGGCCAGGCAGCGGTGGTTTATGTCATTCATGGCCAGTTTCGGGTAAAAAACGCCGCCGGCCAGAAGCACGTCCCGCTGACCTGCCAGGCGCGACTGCAAAGACGTAGTCCCGGTTTTGGGCTGGCCTATATGCAGTATGATTTCGCTCGCCATTTATTTGAGATTTTGCAGCCAGCCCGCCAGATCGCTCGTCTTGTGATCAACCCATGGCGCGTCGGTCACGGCGCTGGCCGGGCGGACATTTTTCGGTTCGTGGTGCCAATTGGCGTCTGACGTGACCAGGACGGTTTCCATTCCCATAAATTTGGGGACTTCCAGATTGCGCACGCTGTCTTCAAACATAATGGCCTTGTGCGGATCGATATCAAAAACATCGCAAAATTTGATATAGGGGGAGCGCTGCGGCTTGGGGACATAGTCCACATCCTCAATGCCGAAGACCCCGTCAAAGAGATGGTAGACGCCCAAATGGGTGCCCACATTTTCCGCGTGTTTTTGAGAGCCATTGGTAAAAATATATTTCTGGCCGGACAGGTCTTCAATGGCTTGGGGAAGAGTGTCGCTCGGCACAAGCGGGCTTAAATCCACATCATGGACGAAATCCAGAAACGGCCCCGGGTCCATACCGTGAACGGCCATGAGTCCGGATAGAGACGTTCCGTATTCCGCCAGATATTGCTTTTGAATTTTACGGGCATCCGGCGGGTCAAGCTTGAGATAGTCGCTGATGAACAAGGTCATCTTCTTATCAATCTGCGAGAAAAAAGCCGCGTCGCCAGAATATAGCGTATTATCGAGATCGAATATCCAATACTCAATATGCCCAAGATCGAGCGGCACTATTTTTCCATCCCTATTGTCTCAGCCCCGATGTGTTGGGCTCAGCGAAATCCGCGTCGGTCAGGTCAATGGTCTGGCCTTCTTTATCGGTCGGGGCGATGCGGAAATTGGCCGCCCCATATCCGAAGTCGGCGCAGTTCTCCCGGCCCAGAACCGAAAATTTGGCATCGGAAATACAAAACTGGCTCGGCGTCGCCGCGAGGGAGCGCATGGCTCTGTCCGGAAGCTTCCCGCCCGCCTCATCCAAGCCGCCTTCCTGCGACGCAAAGAATGACAGATCTGCCGTCGTCAGGGTTTCTGTGTAGACCTGTGTACAGCTCTCGGACCCGATTTTCCACCAGCCCCGGGATTCCCAATTCCCTTTGCGGCGCAGACCAATGGCGGCCCAAAGACCCGCGGTAGAGCGGTTGCAAAGCGTAAGACCAACTGTTTCCATTTTTTCCAGAGAGGCCGCTTCCAGAGCTTCCATTTGCTCGCCGACGCTCAGGGAGGACGAAAGCTCATTATCTTTAAGAAACTTTGATAAAGTCTGGGAGGTTCGCCGCCCGGCAATGCCGTCCACGCGGCTGATTTCATAGCCATTATCTTTTAACAGGCGCTGGATACCGGCCGTTGAAGCCTTTCTGCCGAAGTTTTCGATCTCGACCAAAGTCGTCACCGGCTCATCGGCGGCCACAGGCATATAAAGTCTTTTCGACATATCCTGAAGCGCGCAGCCAATATCGGGCTGGGCCTGAAAATCATCCTCGCGGGTACAGAGCGGAACATTTCCTTTCCATTCGCGAATACCGCCGCGGTGGGCCTTGGAACTCTTGGCATAGAGATATTTTCTCTGGCCATCGGCAATATCCGTCTCAAGACAGCCGCCAGAGCGCAAAGATTCCCACCCTCGCGCGGCAGGGTTTTTGCCCTGCGTCTGGCCATAGGCAATCTTCAAGGAAAAAGAGGTTTCATTGCACACAGTCCAATAAAGGACTGGAGGGGTTTCAGGCGTTGCAGCCTCGGCTGTGATTTCTGCAGGGGTTGCTGCCGGGTTTTCAGGCGGGGTTTCGCTTTGCGCCCAAGACTGTCCAGCCGTGCTAAGGCCTAAAACCAAAGCCGACACAAACGAGAGAGATTTAATCAAGACGAACGTCCTCCAATTAAAGTGCCCGCTCCCTTATCTGTAAACAGTTCCACTAATAGGCCGTGCGCCCGGCGTCCATCCAGAATAACAACAGCCTCAACCCCGTTTTCGATCGCATGAATGCCGGTCTGGAGTTTGGGGATCATGCCGCCCTGCGCCGTGCCGTCGGCAATCAGCCCGCGCGCATCATCTGCGCTGAGATTGGTCAGAAGGTTTTTATCCTTGTCCAGCACCCCTTCAATATCCGTGAGCAGCATCAGCCGCGCCGCGCCCAGCGCCGCGGCGATTGTGCCCGCGGCCGTGTCGGCATTGACATTATACCCGGCTCCGTCATCGCCGGCGCTGATAGGCGAGATCACAGGAATAAAGCCGCTGGAGGCCAGCGTATTGAGAACGGAAATATCCGTTCGTTCCGGCTCGCCCGCAAAGCCCAGGTCTTCGCGCATTTTTTTGGCCGTAATCAGATTGGCGTCTTTGCCGGACAGCCCCACGGCTTTCCCGCCGGCCTGATTAATGGCGGCCACCAGGCCTTTATTGATGCCGCCCGATAAAACCATCTCGGCGATTTCGACCGTCTCCAGATCGGAGACGCGCAGGCCGTCGACAAATTCGGATTTAATATTTAGGCGCTCCAGCATTTTGCCGATTTGCGGGCCGCCGCCATGGACGATCACGGGCCGGATACCGAACTGGCGCAGCAGGACGACATCTTTGGCAAAAGCCTGTGTCAGTTCTTGGCTGCCCATGGCATGGCCGCCGAACTTAATGACCAGAGTCTTGTCGGCATAACGCTGAATAAACGGCAGCGCTTCGGCCAAAACTCTGGCGCTGTCCCATTGATCTTCATTTTTACGGCGGCGCATCATGAGGCTTCTTTAGCGCGGGGATCGGGTAAGGCCAAGGTGGCAATTTCAGCCCGAAGCAGATCCAGCCCGTTTTTTTTCACCGAGCTTGTCGGGATAAGCCCCGGAAAGGCGGCGGGGCGCTTGGCTATGGCCGCCAGCGTTTTATCTGTAACCTTATGAAGTTCGCCCTTTTTGAGCTTATCAACCTTGGTCAGAATGATGTGATAGATCACCGCCGTTTCGTCCAGCATATCCATAATATCGATATCACCGGGTTTCAGGCCGTGACGAGAGTCGATCAGCAAAAAGACCCGGCGCAGCCCTGCCCGGCCGCGCAGAAACTCCCGGGTCAGTTTTGTCCAGTTCGCAATATCGGTTTTGGAGGCACGCGCATAACCATAGCCCGGCAGGTCGACCAGGCGAATACGGTCATCAGCATTGAAATAGTTCAGCTCACGCGTGCGGCCCGGCGTATTTGACGCCCGCGCCAGATGTTTCTGATTGGTCAGCGCGTTAATCAGCGTAGATTTGCCCACATTGGAGCGGCCTGCAAAACAGACTTCGGGCAGGTCCGGTACCGGCAATTGTGCGAAGCTGACCACGCTGAGCATAAAGGTCACCGGCCGGGCGAAAAGCCGGCGGCCCTCCTCCAGCTGCGTCTGCTCCAGCTGCTTATCCTCGGCCGGATCGGTCATAATTTATTCGGCTTCAGCTTTACCCTTGCCGCGCAGGCGCGCGAAAAAGCGGTCAAAGGCCGTTTCAACACCGTATTTTCGGGTAATGTAATATTGCTGCAATATGGAGAGAACATTGTTCCATATCCAGTAGATCAGAAGTCCCGCGGCAAACGGCGCCAGCACGAACATGAATATCCAGGGCATCCATTTGAAGATTTTCATCTGCATCTGCATCATTTCGTTGCTGGGATCCGGTGTTTGCGCGGAGGAAAGCGAGAAGGTCATGGCCATGGAAATCCCGTAGAAAATGGCCAGCGGCCCGATGGCGAGGAAAGACAGGAATCCGTCCGGTATCCCCTCCCATGGCAAGGCTCCAAACCCGTTTAAGGCGGAGAGCGGATCGCGGGCGGACAAATCCTGAAGCCAGCCAAAGAACGGCGCATGGCGCAGCTCGACATTGATAAAGACGGTTTTATAAAGGGCAAAGAAAACGAAAATCGTCGGAATAATCGGCAGACAGCCTGACAGCGGATTGACGCCCTCAGACCTGTAGAGTTTCATCACTTCCTGCTGCAGCTTGACCCGGTCATCTTTATACATGTCCTGCAGACGCTTTTGCTTGGGCGCGACCTTTTTCATTTTGGCCTGGCTGGCATATTGCTTGTTAAACATGGGGAACAGAACCAGCTTGATCAGGGTTGTCAGCAAAATAATCGCCAGGCCATAATTGCCGACCCATCCTGCAAAAACCGATATCAGCCAGGTCATTGGACGGACAAGAATGCCCAGCCGTCCCCAGTTTATGGCCCGCTCCATTTCAGAGATGCCCTGAAAGACGACCTTGTCATTGCCGTCTCTAATCGTCTTTTCATATGACTTAAGAGTCTTCCGATCCTTGGCACCGGCGAAAATATGCCCCACGGAGTTTATGGAGTTACCAGGTGTCAGGGTCAACGGCTCGGTTGTATAACCGGATTCGAAAATCTGCTCATCATTAAGATTTCGGTACTTAAACTTGGCGGTGATGGTTTTGCCCTGCGGCGCCACGGCGGCGGAAAGCCAGTATTTGTCGGTCAGCCCGGCCCAGCCGCCCTCTCCCACATGAGTTGCTTCGCGCTTATCCTCAAATTTCTTATAAGGGAGCTTCTGTTCGACTTTGTCGACAATGGCGACAGCGCCCTGATGCAGAATAAAACTGATATCTCGGGCGTCTCCATCGCCTTTGGGAATACCGTGCTGGCGAGCCAGACCTTTGCGGACCAGAGTGATCTCATCGGCCCCCGTATTGGTGACTTTGTCGGCAAGCGTGATCAGAAATTTGTCGTCAATAGAGATCGTGCGGTCTACAGAAAATCCGTCGCCTGTATGTCTGAGGACCACGGTACTATCCGGGGTCAGCGTGTTTCCAGAGACCAGAGACCAGGGCGTTTTAACCCCGGAGCCCTTATCTTCAATCACCCAGTTATCATAGATAAAGGCCGCGTCTTCGGCGCCTTCGGGCGAGAGCAGCACCACATTGCCGCTGTCCTTGTCCAAGGTCTTATTATAGTTTTTCAAAGAAATATTATCAAAGCGGGAGCCCTGTACCAGAAAGGAGCCTTTGAGCGACGGCGTATCTATGTCGATGCGCTGACCTGCATTTATCACTTCGTCTCGTGATTTGAGCTCGACCGGTTTTTCTGCTGCGGTCTCGGCCTGTATTTCCTGCTCGACCTTTTCCTGAACCGCCGCCTCTTCGCGGATCACATCGGCCTTGCGGGCCCCGAATGTGCTCCAGATGAGGAAAATCATCGTCGACAGCAAAAGGAAGGTTATGAGATTTTTCTGGTCTTCCATGGGTAAAGGCCCGTCCCCTTAAATCGTTAGAGCGTGTGGTAATTATCTGGCCAGCTTCTGCAAGGCTTTTTTCACGTCCTGTTTCAAATCTTCAAACTTGCGGGCATTGGTCGTGTCCCGCGCGATAAACACATAATCATGTCCTGATAGGCCATATTGGGGGAGAAGCTCCGCTGCGCAAGCCCTCAGGCGTCTTTTGGCCCGATTACGCTTGACCGCATTTCCAATTTTTTTGGTGGCTGTAAAACCAACGCGGGTTTGCGCGTTTTCGGGGTTTTCCCGCATCTGGATGACGACCCCGCCAATGGCGCGGTATTTGCCGTCCCTGACATATAAAAACTCGGACCGCTTTTTCAGCCGTCCGAGTTTTGATAATTTGGTCATGATACGCCCCGAAAAGCGCGAAAGTCTGTCCCTTAAGCGGACAGGACCTTACGGCCTTTAGCGCGGCGGCGGGCCAGAACCTGACGGCCGGATTTTGTCTTCATCCGTGAACGGAATCCATGACGACGCTTGCGAACCAGTTCTGATGGCTGAAATGTGCGCTTCATTTTAATCTCCAGATGCAGCTCAATAAAGTTTTGAGACTGCCAATAATACTAAGCGGCGGCTATTACAGAGCCCTTAATGCCAAGTCAAGCACAGAGACCGACCGGACCCTGTGGTTTTTTGCGCCCTTGTGACGCCAAAATATTGCGCTAAGAGAGGGGCAAAATTAAAGAGGAAAGTATGAAACTCAGTTCTGATATTTCGGCCATTGTCACGGGCGGCGCTTCCGGTCTTGGCGAAGCCACGGCCCGCAATCTGGCCGGCAAAGGCGTAAAGGTCGGCATTTTCGATATGAACACCGAACGCGGCGAGATGGTCGCCAAGGACATTGGCGGCGCTTTTGCCAAAGTGGACGTCTCCAATAATGACGCCGTCGACGCAGGATTTGAAAAGGTACGCGCGGTTATCGGTCAGGAACGGATCATGGTCAACTGCGCCGGTATCGGCGGCGGCATGAAGACGGCCTCCCGCAAGCGCGATACGGGCGAGATTAAGGCCCATGACCCGGAATATTATATCCGTATTATC
This sequence comes from uncultured Hellea sp., assembly GCA_964418815.1. GTDB lineage: Bacteria > Pseudomonadota > Alphaproteobacteria > Caulobacterales > Maricaulaceae > JACOMS01. The sequence goes on along the minus strand of CAYQNQ010000062.1, from coordinate 5,360 downwards.
AACATCAATCTGATCGGCTCTTTCCTGTGCGCTTCAAAATCCGCTGCCGGCATGATGAGCCTTGACCCCACAGAACCGGACGGAGAGCGCGGCGTCATCATAAACACAGCCTCTGTGGCCGCTCAGGACGGGCAAATCGGTCAGGTGGCTTATGCCTCTTCCAAAGGCGGAATTCTCGCCATGGCCCTGCCTATGGCCCGGGACCTGGCGCGCGAAGGCATTCGGGTGAACACCATATTGCCGGGGTTTTACGAAACACCAATCTATGAGCAAATGAAGCCCGAGGTGAAAGAAAGCCTCAGAGCCCATGTTCAGTTCCCCAACCGCTTTGGTCAACCCAGCGAATATGGCGAACTGGTCGCCTTTATGTGCGAACACACTTATATGAACGCCGAATATTTCCGCACGGATGCCGGCGCGCGCATGCCGCCCCGGTAACGGATGAGCCGATTTGGGGCTAATTAGAGGAGGCACCCATGCCGAAACTGGATCTTGAAACACTCGACGTCCGGATCGGCACGAATTATCCTGCCCCCTATGATGAGCCCTGCCGGGAAAGACGGGGCGTTGATCTTTCAACCCCCGCCGGGCTGACCCAGTTCGGCGCGCGGCTTGTGACCCTGCCGCCTGGCAGCTGGTCCTCGCAAAGACACTGGCATTCCCACGAAGACGAGCTGGTTTATATTATTTCCGGCCATCCCACTTTTGTTGATGATGACGGGCCGCAGAAGCTCGCCCCCGGCGATGTCACCGTTCACCCGGGCGGCGACGGCAATGGCCATCATATGAAAAACGAAACGGAAGACGACGTGGTCTTTATGACCGTCGGTACCCGCGCGGCCCATCTGGATCACTGCCGCTATCCGGATATCGACCTTGACCTGCCCATGACCGGCACAGAAATCCGCATCCCCGTTCGTAAGGACGGCAGCGGATTTTAGGAAATAAACCCGGATTGCCCAAGTCCCTTTGGACAAAGGCGGCCATCCCTAAATATAAAAAAGCCGCCCGAAGAAACTCCGAACGGCTTGAGGCTTATGGATTTAACGGCGGATTAGATGCCGAATAAATCATCAACAGTAATAAATTCAAACGGTCCGGACCGCGCGCCGCCAACACCGGGCTCAACGCCTGTAAATATAAGAGCGTCGATATCATTGAGGGTATCTGTTCCCCATATATCGTGTTCTACGGTGATAGATCCGTCAGCATTTTGAGTGAACTCATATTCAGACCGGGATCCGTCATAATTGACTTGCTCGAAGTCGCCGGTCCCGAGGAAGACATCATCGCCGGTTCCGCCGTAAAAACCCTGAACGTCAGTGCCGCCGGGAATGACATCATCCAGATGGGTTCCGTTGATCACATTGTCATTGTCTAAGCGGAAACGCGGCAGACCATTGGTCGAGGCAATGGCCTCGTCAATCGAGAAGGTCTCACCCGAACGCTGCGAAGTGATTTGCTCAATGCCGATAAGTGTGTTGGCACCCCAGGTTGGATGAGTCATTGTCACCGAACCATCGCCATTGGCAGAATATGTCCATTCGAAAATGTCACCATCCACATTCAGTGTATCATTACCGTCACCGCCCTGGATGAGGTCAGTCCCGCGGCCTGCGAAGAAGGTGTTATCACCGCCGTCGCCAATAAGCGTGTCATCAACGTCATTGGACCCCGTAATAATACCGTCAATCAATACGCCGGTATTAGGTCCCGGATCGACAGGTTCCGGATCCACAGGTTCCGGATCAACCGGCTCAGGATCGACGGGTTCCGGATCCACAGGACCAGGATCGACAGGTTCTGGATCCACAGGCCCCGTATTAACGGAGTCGATCAAATCATCGATAGAGAACCATTCTCTCTGTCCGCCGAACCAGACGCCGTCAATATCTGTCAGCGTATCTGTCCCGTAAGTCGCGTGCTCAACTGTTACAGACCCGTCTGCATTTTGAGTGAAACTATATTCGTTCGCAAAGCCGTTATAATCTGCCTGGCTATACGCATCGGCCTGACCGACGAGCGTGTCATCGCCCAATCCGCCAAACAGACTGTTAATATCGTCCGTATCAAATAACGTGTTGTCATTATCATCGCCGATTAAAATACCGAATTCATCCACCTCAAATTCAGTTGGAGGAGCCGGATTAACAGGGCCTGTATTGGCATTAATCAGGGAGTCGATAGAGAACCATTCTCTTTGTCCGCCAAACCAGACGCCGTCGATATTCGTCAGCGTATCTGTCCCGTAAGTCGCATGTTCAACAGTCACAGACCCGTCTGCATTTTGTGAAAAGTGATACTCATCCGCAAAGCCATTGTAATCCGCCTGGCTATATTCGCCGGCCAACCCGACAAGCGTGTCATTGCCCAGTCCGCCAAACAGACTGTTAATATCGGAGGTATCAAATAATGTGTTGTCATTATCATCGCCAATCAGAATTCCGAATTCATCGACGACAAATTCAGAAGGCGGCACTGTATTAACCGGAGTGTCTCCCACGATCAAAGAGTCGACTGAAAACCACTCTCTTTGGTCCCCAAACCAGATACCGTCGATATTCGTTAGTGTATCTGTGCCAAAAACAGCACTGACAACCTGAACAGATCCGTCTGCATTTTGCGTGAAGGTATAATCTTGGGCAAATCCATTATAATCTGCCTGGCTATACTCATTTTCAAGGCCGATCAGTATGTCATTACCAAACCCGCCCCATAAAGCCGAAAGATCTCCGGTGTCTCTCAATATATCATCGCCGACAGTTCCGATTAGGATGCCAAATTCGTCGACATCCAGCTGCCCGTTTTCACTATGCTCAATAGCAATCATTATTTACTCCAAAAAGGTATTAGGTTTCTGGATGTTTCAAAGCAAATCCTATGCCAGTTTGACCCGCTATATGGCGAATGTCCCAATAATTGCGCTTCCGCACGCATTGGAAGCCCCCGAACCGCCCTTTACTTTTTTACAGCCGAATAGTTAGAAGGTCCAAATTCACCACGGGGACACCAATATGGAACTCACGAAAAGCCAGACTGTCAAAGCCACGGCCGCCCTCTTATTTCTGGCCGCCATTTCGCAGCCCATTTACACCCTCCTTTATATCAAGGCCAAACATATTGACCGCCTGTTCCTCTGGGGGCTGGAAGGGCTGATATTTGTGCTGATGATGGCCTTTGCCGGCGCCGCACTGGTGATGGCCAAACGCTATTCTCTGGGCTTTGCCGCCATCGCCTTTTCCGCTGTGCTCAATGTGGTCCAGGTTGGCATAGGCCTGACACAGTTCGGTCCTTTTCGCGCGGCCGCAGCAGAAATTGCTGCCCTCGACGAGGTGGCATCGTCCGTCACGGCCCTGTCCTTCTTTTTGTATAACGCCGCGAAAATCCTGCTGGGTCTGGCCGCTATGGTATTCGGCCTGGCCAAAATGAGCGGCGCCGGCATTGGCAAAGCCATAGGCGGCCTGGCGGTTTTAGTCGGCGCCGTCGCCCTGATCTCAAATACTCTGGTTATGATGTTCGGCATACCAAGCGGCATTGTGCCCCGGCCTATCGCCGGAGGCAGCGGCGTTGCAGCCACTCTGCTCCTCGCCCTGTGCCTGTTCAGCCTGAGCCTTGAAGACTGATCGGACCTCCCCAAAAAAAGAGGCCGGATAATCCGCATCATATCCATATTCATAAGATCTTGACGGGTATGATTTCTCAATGGGCATAAGAATCAAAAATAGAGACGCCAGGCGGCTTTGGCTAAACTCGCAAGGTCTGGCAAAATCGCCCACGGGCCCGCTGGACCTGCTGCAAATCATAAAAGACCTAGGCTTTGTTCAGCTCGACTCTATTCGCAATGTCACGCGGGCCCATCACCATATTCTCTGGTCCCGTAATCAGAACTACCGGGAGCCTATGTTGTGGCAACGCCTCGCCGAAGACCGCGCTTTATTCGAACACTTCACCCATGACGCCTCGCTCATCCCTATGGATTTCTATCCCATGTGGAGGCGTCAATTTTCCCGTATCCAACAAAAGATCGAAGGCTCCTGGTATGCGGGTTCTGATCTGGGCGAAGCCGCTCATCAGGCCATTAAGACGCGCATCGAACAAGAAGGCCCTTTATGCACCCGGGATTTCGATTCCAAAATCCAGGGCGAAAAGACAATGTGGAAACGCCCGCCCCACAAAAAAGCCCTGGACTATATGTGGTACTCAGGCGAGCTGACCACTTGCCGCCGCGAAAACTTCGTCAAATTTTATGATTTGGCGCACCGCTTCATTCCGCCGGAAATTTTCCGTAAAAACATACCGGACGCCGCGCAGCTTGATTGGTTATGCGCCGCCGCGCTGGAGCGGATGTCCTTTGGCACGAAACGGGAGATTCAAAAGTTTTGGGACGCCGCCGACCTCGCCGAAGTAGAGCGCTGGACCGAAAATTCGCGCTCTATCGTTCCCGTGGAAATCGAAAGCCATGACGGAAAATGGATCCCCGCATTTTCGCCTGAGGATATCGAGACACGCCTGTCCCGGCTAAGACCCCCCACATCGCGCCTGCGCATCGTTAATCCATTTGACCCCGCCATTCGCGATCGCAAACGCCTGAAATATTTATTTGGCATGGACTATAAAATCGAAATTTTCGTCCCGGCGGAAAAACGTCTTTACGGCTATTATGTTTACCCCCTGCTGGAAGGCGGCAAATTCGTGGGCCGGACCGAATTAAAAGCGGACCGCAAGAAAAGCGTGCTGAGCGTGCATAATATCTGGCCGGAACCAAAAACCAAATGGACATCGGCGCGGCAGAAAAAGTTTACGGCTGAACTCCAAAGGCTGACGCGGTTAATCGGCGTAAAAGACATAAAATGGCATTGCGACATATAGGGCGTTCTGCTTAACTAGACACTTAAACACTTATAAACGCGTAGGGAGAGAGTGTTGGTAAAATTACCCCGTAAGTTCATAAGTCTTCATAAGCCGGGATGAGAGTCCTAAGCCGCATCCTGCTGGGCCTGCTGACTGTATTTGGCGTGGTGGCTGGTGGCTTGTTAAGCTTGGATCATTTACAAACCGGTGAAGTTTGTCCCAAGCTCGGATCGCTTCCGGCCTGTTTTCTCGTTCTTGCCGGATACAGCTTTATGCTGGCAGGTGTTGTAACATTCCCAAAAAAAATCGCGACAAAATTATTTATGGCAGGGGCGATTCCCGTCTTGCTTTTGGCCTTGATGGGCGTGCTGGGCGAGATTTTCATCGGACAGGTATGTCCGCCTGGCGGGTTTGGTATTCCGCAATGTTTTTACTCCTTGGGATTGGTCAGCTTATGTATCGGCTTGTTTCTATTTATGCGCAGAGGCAACACGATCTAATCGTCTTGT
>CAYQNQ010000061.1:0-13543 GCA_964418815.1 uncultured Hellea sp. | reverse complement strand
TCCCGCGCTTTATCGGCCAGTTTACGGGCCCGGGTCGCAGCCTTGCGGGGTTTTTTAAAATATCCGAGCATGACCTTTGCGGAAATGGACTCTGCAGCCAGATTAAGGCCATCCACTGTCCCAAGTTCTTTACCAAGCGTGATCGCCGTATCATAATTCCCAGACTGGTAATTTTGGCGGGCATCCGCTAGATTAGCGTCATCTGCAAAGGCCGGGAGCGCGAACAAAGCACTCAACATGACAGCGGTTATAAAAAACTTACGCATACGGCCTGCTAACAAAATACAATAGCCGTGAACAGCTATAGGCACAGCGGTTCACGTCAAAGTGACATTATTAAAAGCTGAAATTATTAAGCCCCGTCATTGGGCTATAATGACGGGGCTTATTTTTTATCTGCGCACGTGGGAGGTGCGGGAACGTGGGAATTAGAGAAGGAGAGCCTCCGGGTGCGGGGGGCTGGCTGGGAAAAGCACGGTGACTTTCCTTCGCTAACAGTAGTTGTATAGGTGCGGGAAAGGGCCACAAATGGACCGAATTGTGACCATTTTGTGGCAAATTACTAACCAGAAGTTAAAATTGACTTGAACGCCTTGTCAGTTCGATTGCTTTTGCTAAAATCACCCCAATGAGCACAACAAATATTGTCAATTTGCCGCCGCGCAGCTCTTCTGCAAATCCGGGTAAACCTTCGCAAATAGCGTTTGATCGTAAAGAGCTGGGCCAAATTCTATCGGTCTATGGCCAAATGGTCAGCGCCGGACACTGGAAAGACTATGCGATGGACTTCCTGCCAGACCGCGCCATATTCAGCATTTACCGTAAGGCCAGCGAGCACGCGCTTTACCAGATTGTAAAAACACCGGCGCTGCGCAATCGCCAGGGCCAGTTTAGCGTGATAGCTCCGGGCGGCCTGATTTTAAAACGCGGTCACGATCTGGCTGTGGTTTTGAAAGTGTTTGATAAGAAAAAGTTCAAGCTGCAATAATCCCGCTAAGAGAGACTATAAAAAAACCCGCACTCGAAAGCGCGGGTTTCCAAGAATTATGTTAAAAGGCTTATTCGCCGCCAAACAGGCTCAGCAGAATATTAAAGATGTTGACGAATGACAGCAGTAGACTTGCTGCTCCGAAAGCCGACATCTTATTGGCCATGGCCGGATTGCTGACAGTCCCGTAATAAGTCTGCTTCAGCATTTGTGTTTCCCAGGCTGTGATTAAAGCGATAGCCGCGAGGCCGATTACATTAATGACAATATCCATAGTTCCGGTTGGACGCAGTGCCGGGAAGAATGCTCCGAGCAAGCTGATAGCGACATAACCCAAAAACGCGGCAAACGCATATTTCACAAATGTCGACAGGTTTCGTCCCGTCGAATAACCGAACAGGCTAAGCGCTCCAAACATGGCGACGGCCATGAAGAATATTTTAGCGATGACCATTCCAGGCGTGAACATGGCCACGGCTGACATGAAGACACCTAAAAAGGCCGCAAATCCGAATAGAAACATTTGAACCCCGCCAAGGCTCATCGTGTGCAGCTTGGCGCCGACAGATCCAAACAGGACAGGAATCGCAATTACAAAAGCGAGCAATGCCCATGGGCTGAATAACAGACCGGCAAGTGCCGGTGTCGACATAATGAATTGTCCGCCGAAATAGGCGACCCCGGCCGTTACGGCCATGGCGGCTGCCATATAGCGGTACGTGCCCATCATAAAGTTACGTAGGCCTACATCCGTTTCACCGGTGCCCACAATTTGAGGTGAACGATCGGTCATAAAAACTCCTTGCAATGACTAATACGCCTTCAATATAGGACGAAACGTAACAAATTACAAACATTTCAACCATCAGAGTAAATGCAGGGTTTTTCATGGAATTTAGACAATTGGGCCGCACGGATATTAAAGTTACATCGGTCTGCCTTGGCACAATGACATGGGGCAATCAAAACACAGAAAAAGAGGCCCATGAACAGCTCTCTTACGCCACGGCGGATCGAGGCATTAATTTCATCGATACGGCTGAAATGTATCCCGTGCCGGCCGACCCGAAAACACAGGGACGAACGGAAGCCTATATCGGGACCTGGCTCAAGGCGCGCGGCAAGCGTGATGATTTGGTCATCGCCTCCAAAGTGACCGGCAGATCGCAAATGACCTGGACCAGGGATGATGGCAGCAATCCGCGCCAGACCCGCGCCCAAATTGATGAAGCGGTGGAAAAGTCGCTCAAACGCCTGCAAACCGATTATATTGATCTTTACCAGCTCCACTGGCCGGACCGCGCCATTCCCGGATTCGGGTTTCATGCCTATTATGATTATGACGCAGACGACATGGAACCGCTGGAGGACATTCTTGAAAGCCTGAACCGCCATGTCGAAAAAGGTAATATCCGCCATATCGGCGTGTCCAATGAATACCCTTGGGCGGTGATGAGGTTTCTGGCTCTGGCCGAAAAAAACGGCTGGCCACGCATGGTCTCCAATCAGCATGTCTATTCTCTAGTTTCGCGTCGCTTTGATTATTCCAATGCCGAGATCGCCATGCGTGAAAATGTCGGACTGCTCGCCTATTCGCCGCTGGCGCAAGGTTATCTGACCGGTAAATATGACGGAGGCGTCATGCCGGAAAAATCCCGCAAGAAACTCTTTGGCGGATTTCTCGGACGTTATGAAGGACCCGGCGGGATTGACGCCATAACCGACTGTAACGTTACTGCGCGAATGCTCGGGCTCACGCCGACACAATTTGCCCTAAAATTCGTCGAAAGCCGTCAGTTCGTGACCTCTAATATTATCGGCGCGACAACAATGAAGCAGCTCAAAGAAAACATCGACGCCCACGAAATAGAGTGGACCAAGGATATGGAGCGCGAATCCCGCCGTATCCAGAAAGAGCACCGCTCGCCCTGTCCGTAATGGAAATCTATCGTCTTTTCGCCGCCATCAAACCGCCGGAAAACATTGTTCAGGAACTGACAGTGATGCAAAAAGGCGTGCCCGGCGCGCGCTGGTCCGACCCGGTAAAGTTTCACATCACGCTGGGGTTTTTTGGAGACGTGTCCGGTGAGCAGGCAGAGGTTCTGGATGAATGTCTGGCCGAAATTCGCTGCGCCTCCATGGAGTTGATTTTGGCAGGCGCCGGCCATTTTGGGCGTAATGAACCCCATCAAATCTGGATTGGTGTGGAGGACAATGCGGCGCTGGAAAGGCTCCATAAATCTGTTCGCTCCGCCGCCCGCAAGGCAGGCATTGAAATGGAAAAACGGGATTACCGTCCGCATGTGACTCTGGCTTATCTGGGCGGGCACCCGGATGTTGAGGCCGTCGCCAGATGGGAGCATTTAAACAGCGGATTTAAATCCGAGGTTTTTCTGGCGGACGCGTTTTTTCTTTTATCCAGCTGGCGGCGGCAAAACGGCGCCAATCTTTATAAGCCCGAAGCCAGCTATCCGCTTCTGGGCTAGATTTTATAAAATGGCTGCAGGAGCCTGGGGATCAGACCTCTAAAGATAAGGGGAGCATCCGTCGCCGCCAGCACCAGACAGGGCGCCTCTTCCATTGCGACAGGCACATGGGGGGTCTTGTGGTCGGCAATATGCAGATCGCCTGCCCGATAGGCTTCGCTGCCGTCATAATAACCGCCGGAGAGGATGAGCGTCATTTCCTCGCCCTGATGGCCGTGGGCGGGAACGGATTTTCCGGGCGCCATCCACAAAAGGCGGGCAACGGCGTTTCCGTCTGATTTGATCACATGCTGTTTAAGGCTCGGCGTCAGGCTTTGCCATTTAATCGAATCCAGCGCTTTGCCCAGATAGGTCGACAAAATATTCGGGGTTTGGATGTTGAACGTTTCGCTGAAATCCGGACCAGCCTTATGGGCGGTATCACATATGGCCTCGGACATATCTTCAGCCTGCACATCTTGATCCAGAAGCGCGCTGGCTGTCACTGCCATTTTGGCAGGGGCTTCGCTTTGTAGAGCATGTCCGCTGATTTCCTGATTCAGGGCGACACTGTTCTGGCAGCGCGCACACTGGCTGATATGAGCTGCCAGAACAATATTATAGGCCGTATCATATCCGCCGGATACATAGCGTAAAATCACATCATCGGCCGGATGGTAATTCATGAATAATCTCCGCTTTGCTCTGCGAGCAGGGTTCTAAGTTTTGCGAGTCCCAATCGAATTCGGGACTTCACGGTCCCCAGAGGGATACCCAGCATATTGGAAACGGCCGCGTGGGGGTTTTCTTCTAGAAAAGCGAGCGTTAGCACTTTGCGCTGTTCCTCGGGAAGCTCATTGAGGGCCGCATGAACTTTTTCAGCATTCATAGAGTGCCAGGCCGAAATTTCAGGCGTTGGGGCATCAGGGCCGGCAAAGGTCGGATCATTGGCGTCGGGCAGCGGGCGAGAGTCTTTGCGCAGGCGGTCAATTTTCTTGTTCCGGGCAATGGTAAAAATCCATGTGGAGGGCGAGGCCAATTCCGGATTATATTTATCCGCTTTGCGCCAAACGGTCAGCATGGTTTCCTGCGCCACTTCTTCGGCCGTTATATCCGGCAATCCAGAGCGCATAATAAAGGACTTCACACGCGGGGCGTAAAAGTCAAACAAGCTTTGAAACGCGTCTTTATCCCGCCGTTCGGCGATATCCAGCATGAGCGACGCCCAGTAATCGGCGCTTCTGTCTTCGGGTCTGATATTAATCATTCGAGTGGCCATAGCGGGCCGGACCTTTCCGCGACGGACGGTTTTCAGGGCGACTATATTGGATTGCCGGTTTAAATTCATGTCTTTTCTACGGACATGTTTAAAATGCGGATCAGTTTTTACGTGATCTGAACAGGTTTTTACGCCGTAAACAAAAAAGAATTGCCCTTTTTTCAGGAAACCCTCCCCCTGTATCTCCAGGCAAAAGGGTGATGCTTCAGCTATCCTGTATCAAACTGTAACGTCGTTTGATGCCGGGTGGCTGAAGTTTTTGCGGGTCGGGTAACAGAATATTCGTGAAATTTGTTTACAGAGCTTTCAGCATAAAATGGGTGATGGTATAAATGTCTGGAATTATTGCAATTTTCTTTGCGTCATGTTTGAGCGCCCCCATCAGTGATATGGACCTTAAGCCTCTCGGCGAAGCCACCTATAAGAAAGCCATGTTCAAGCTATATGATGCGTCTCTTTGTGTGCCGGAACAAAAGGATGTTTTCGATATGGACGCGCCCTTCGCGCTTGCGCTGGACTATAAACGGGATTTTTCAAGCCAGCAGATCACCGGTGCCGGCATTCACGAAATGGCGCGCTTTGCCCGTAAGGACAAAACGGAATTTTCCGCGCTGGAGCCTCTTTTTCTGAAATGTTTCCCTGACGTTGAGAAAGGCGATCAGATTATCGCTGTGAGCGACGGACCAACGAAAGCCAGATTTTATTATAATGGCCAACAGTCCTGTTCTGTAGATTACCCCGAGTTTAGGCATTTGTTTTTCGGCATCTGGCTTGGCGAAGAAACCCGCGTTCCCAAAAAAGCGGCATTGCTAAAGGGCGAGGCCCTGCCATAAATCTTTGGTTGCTTGCAGCGAATTTTTGCAGCGGATAGCGATTATTCTATTTCCAAAACCTGCTGTTGTTTAATGTAAACAGCTTTGCTAAGCTCCTCTGGTGTGGGCAATTTTGAGGCCCTTGCTATTAATTTAGAGGAGGCCCTAATGCCATTTGCCAAACCCATTACCCTGGTTACCCTTTCCGCAGCATTGACCCTATCTGCCTGTAAGGGAAGCCAATCCAATAAACTGAGTGACGCCTATTTCGAAAAAGCCTTAGCTGTTGATGCTCGAACCGTTACGGCTGGAGATGTGGACAAGGCTTTGGCCGCGCTTTCACTTGCGGACGCGGAAACGAGCAAGTTTCACTGGGACGAAGTGACCCGCGACGGCGGAACCGTCACATTTAAAGGGTGGCGCACGGATGACAAAAAAAATTCAGCTCAATCCTTATCTTTGATCGGCCTTCATGTCGCCGGAGATAAAATGGGATTTGACAAGCTGATCATTGATGATCTGAGAACATCCTATTCGATAACAGATTCTAAGCTATCGATAACTGGCTTTTATGATGACCTGATATTAGTTGGCCCGAAAAATCCAGACGCATTTTTGAAAAACTTCAATGCAGAAAAATCAGAACTTATATTTGGTCAGGGCTTTGAAGCCGGAAAGATGGGAAATGTTTCGTTTTCCATAGACACGGCTAAAATCGGACAAATTGGCCGCGTGTCATTCGCACCCGGATCATCAGCGAATAAGAAAAATGTTGTGATGGCTGATTTTGACATGAATCTTGCTGATTTGATGAAGATCACGAGCCCTAATGAGCCTTTTCCCTTGCCCGAATTTTCCATGACCATGAAGACAAGTTCAATGGTCAATGTTTCTGATGAATATTTTAAAACTATGGCTGAAACTTATTCAGGTAAAATGTCGCCCAGCGGTTCCATGATGGCAAGCGTGAACTACGACTCGGCGATAACTGAAGATTTCAGGATGGATTTTGGTTCGGCTCAGGTTGTGATTCCCTCTATGACTGCGACTGGAAAACAATCGGGTGATGTCTTCACGGTCAAGCAGGTTATCGAACCGTCCAAAGTGACTTTTTCACCGGAAAACCCCTTCGCCAAAGAAATGGGTATAACCGAAATGGTTTTTGACGGCGGCGTCGAACAAACTGTCGATTCGGCCAATGATAAAATGTCCTTTGATAACTTTTATGTCGATTTCAAAGACCAGTTTAAGCTGGACATGGACATGAAAATGTCAGGAATTATGGCTATGATGGACGCTATGAACGAAATGGACCCCAATAATCCTGATGAACAGGCTATCATGGAAAATATGATGGACATCCAATATGTGAAACTCGCCTATGATGACCATGCTTTGGCAGACCGAATCTGGAGCAAAGCTGCTGAAATGCAGGGTACAGATGTTGACTCGCTAAAAGGTCAGGCAAAAGGTTTTCTAGGCTTGGCCAGCCTTTCGGCGCAGACGCCCGAACAAGGAGAAATGATTGGCAGCATGGTCAGCGCTTTGACGGGCTTTATTGACAATGGCGGAACTTTGACCTTCGAGATGAAGCCGGAGGATGGATTTTCATTTGCCCAGCTGGAAACGATGCAAAACCCGGATGTTATTTTGAATAAGCTCGGCTTGTCTTTGACTCACTCGAAATAATGCTGGGGAGCAAAACGACCCGCAAATTCCGATTAGGGTGCGGTTTCTAATTTTTGTCCCTATATCCCGGATCAAGGACGCCGATGACGTTTTTCGGCGCAAAGATTTGAAAAGGACAAAACCATGGCAACTGCTAAGAAAACAGTTAAGAAAACCGCCAAAAAAGTCACAAAGAAGGCTGAAAAAGCGGTTGAAGTTACAGAAACCCGTATCACTCGGGCCCGCACTTTTGCACGCAAAGGCGCTCTGGCCTATGTTGGTCTTTACGGCGCTGCCTATGAGCGCGCTCAAAAGCGTTGGGGTCAATTGAAAACATCGACGGACGGCCTGTTTGACCAATTGGTCGAGCGCGGCGAAGACATCGAAGCCAAAGCCGGCGAAACATTCAAGGGCACACGCGCTGTTGTTACGGAGCGGTTCGAAGAAAGCACTGAGAAAGTTAAGTCTTTCCTGCCAGCCTCTGCCAATGATCGCGTCGAAGAGCTGCAAGGCGAAATTGAAGCTTTGAACAAGAAAATTGTTGCGCTTGGCAAGAAAGCCAAAGCCGCAGGCAAGAAAACACTAAAGACCGAAAAGACTGAAAAAGCCGCGTAAGCGCCGCGTTTCAGGCATAGGGTTATTCAGGCGCGGGACAAATCCCGCGCCTTTTTTGTGACTCATCGTCAGGAAGATTGTCTCTGAAGGCACCCTTGCATGGGAGCTATTTTCGAGGTTAATGTTTTCGCACAAAATAAGCGAGGGAATGAGAATGGCAGAATCACCGGAAAAAATCGGTAAAAAGGCCGCCGAAACCACAACAGCTATCAATAGTCTGGTGGGTGTGCGGCGCTCAGACTTTATGAAATCTCTGGGCGTGCTGGTTAAAACCGCTGCCAAACAGCCTAAACCTTTTGCCAAACATCTCGGCCAATATGGCAAGGAGCTTGTGGAGATTGCCAAAGGCACATCAGAACTGGGGCCCGACAAACGTGACCGCCGGTTCAAGGACGAAACCTGGGAGAAAAACCCGCTTTACAAACGCGGCCTGCAAAGCTGGCTGGCCATGCGCAAAGAACTTAAGGGCTGGATTGAAGACAGCGGGGCTACCGAGCCCGATAAAATCCGCGCTAATTTCATGCTCGATATTATAATCGATAGCCTGGCGCCAACCAATACACTCCTCGGTAATCCCGCGGCCATGAAAAAACTCTATGAAACCGGCGGCCGGTCTGTTTTGCGAGGCCTTAAAAACGCTTATGATGATCTGCGCAATAATGGCGGTATGCCAAGCCAGGTCGATGGCCGTCCGTTTAAAGTCGGCGAAAACCTGGCCACTTCCAAAGGGGCTGTGGTTTATAAAGACGAAATGCTGGAGCTGATTCAATATCAGCCCACGACAGAAGACGTTTACAAAATTCCTCTGATGATTATTCCGCCGCAGATCAACAAGTTTTACGCCAATGATCTGGCGCCGAATAAATCCATCATCCGCTTTCTAACCTCACGGGGCTATCAGGTTTTCGCCGTGTCCTGGCGTAATCCAACCCGGCAGCACGCCCATTGGGGACTGGCAAATTATGTCGAGGCTCTGATCGAAGTGACGGGGGTGGTCAAGAAGATTAGCAAGTCGCCGCGTATCAATGTCTCCGGAGCCTGTTCTGGCGGCATTACAACCGCGCTTTATTTGTCTGAGTTGGCCGCGCGCGGCGATAATTCTGTGAATTGTTACTCGTTAATGGTGTGCGTTCTGGACGGCAAGAAGTCTGACAGTGAAGTTGGCCTGTTTGTCACAGACGGCGCCATTGAAGCGGCCCGGAAAATGAGCGCGAAAAAAGGAATTCTGTCCGGCGATGAACTGGCCCGGTCTTTTGCCTGGATGCGGCCCAATGACCTGATCTGGAACTATGTGGTTAATAATTATTTGCTCGGTGAGGATCCGCCGCCTTTTGATGTGCTTTACTGGAATAGCGACACGACAAATCTTCCCGCGCAACTGCACTCCGATTATCTGGATATTTTTTACGACAAGCGCTTCAAAGCCGAAAGCTCGGCAGAGTTTATGGGGCATATTGTTGATCTGAAATCAGTCACGCAAGACGGCTTCATGGTCTCCGGCGTGACAGACCATATCACGCCCTGGAAAGCCTGTTATCGCAATGTCCATTTGTTCGGCGGAGAGATTGATTTTGTGCTTTCAAATAGCGGTCACATCCAGTCTTTATTAAATCCGCCGGGAAATCCTAAAGCCAAATATTTTTCCAATCCTAAATTTCCAGAAACGCCGGATGACTGGGTTGCAAATGCGGAACAAATCGATGGGTCCTGGTGGCCGCGATGGGACGAATTTCTGTCAATCCGTTCCGGCGAAACGAAAAAATCGCCCAAATCTTTGGGCGTGAAAGCCTTTCCGCCGCAATCCAAAGCCCCCGGCACTTATGTGTTCACATAAAAATACAGTATAAAATTTGGGTTCCGTTAAGGCCGAGCCCATATAATAAGTGAAATAGTTCAGGGATTTTATGACGGATTTCCACCCAAACCTGCCGCGCATTTTCTTTACGAAAGTTGGCAACCAACAGCTCCGTACGGCCATTTGGGAAGGTACGGACAAGGGTGAGGGCAAGCGAACGCCGCTTCTGTTTTTTAACGGCATCGGCGCCAATCTGGAAATCGCTCAGGCTTTTGCCGACAGTTTTACCGGCCGGGATATCATCACTTTTGACATGCCGGGTGTGGGCGGCTCGCCAGATCCGAAATTTCTCTATCGTCCATGGTGGGTGGCAAGCGCCGCAAAGACCATTCTCAAGCGCAATGGCTATGACCAGGTTGATGTCATGGGCGTATCCTGGGGCGGCGGGCCGGCCCAGCAATTTGCCTTTCAATATCAAAAAATGGTGCGTCACCTAGTGCTGTGCTGTACGACGACCGGCATCACCATGGTGCCGGGCAAAGCCGGGGCCCTGTTAAAAATGGCCTCGCCCAAACGTTATATGGACAAGGATTTCCTGACCAAAAACTTTGAAACGCTTTACGGCGATGCAATGTCAGCGGTTGACGATTTTGCCGTTAATGTGGTGCCGCCTTCATTAAAGGGATATGTTTATCAATTGGGCGCTATGGCCGGATGGTCAAGCCTGCCTTTTATTCGCCGTATCAAGGTTCCTGTTCTCATTCTCATGGGCGGCAATGACCACATTGTCCGACCCGTCAATGGCAAGATCATGCACGCCCTTTTCAAGAATTCAAAATATCATGAATTTGACGGCGCCGGGCATTTGTTTATGTTGACCCGACGGGAAGAATTTATTCACGAGCTTCGTGTGTTTTTTAATGAACCGGAAGTTCCCCTGCCGGAGCTTGAGTCTGTGCAATTGCCGTCTGTGACCGCCAGCTACGCCCATTTTTAGGAGCTGATTATGAGTAAGAAAAAGTCTGACGAACCTGAAGTCGAAACTGAAGATAAACGCGGAACCGGCGAAACGGCTCGCCGTATATGGCTCGCCGGTGTCGGCGCATACGGCCGCGCTTTCAACGAGGCGCAGGAAGCCCTCAAAGACGTGACCGGCAAAACCAGCGAAGTCTTTGATGACCTTGTTCAAAAAGGCGAATTTATCGAAGCCGCCGTGTCTTCCAAGCGCAAAGATTTAATGGAAAAGGCCGGTGTCCCCAGTTTTGATATGGAAGCGCGCATCGCCAAAATGCGTTCTCGCCTCTCGCGCGGCGAAGATGTCTCCCAGGAGATGTCTGATCTTGAGGCGCGTATGGACGCTATGGATGCCAAGCTCGACAAGATAATCGCGCTATTGTCTAAAAAAGCCCCCACAAAGCGGACCACGACCAAGCGGACAACCAAAAAGTAGACCGGCGTGCCAGAGCGCTCCAAAACCAAAACCCGGATATTAAAGACCGCGCTGGAGCTGTTTAATAATGAAGGCGAAGCACAGGTCAGCGCCGTTGACGTGGCCTCTGTCATGGGCATCAGCCCGGGCAATCTGTATTACCACTACAAAGGCAAGCCGGAAATTATTCAGGCGCTGTTTGACGATTTCGAAGAAGAAATCCGGATTATTCTCTCGGGCCCCATCACAGAACCGCTCAGCCTGCCTGACAATTGGGTCTATCTTTATATTATCTTTGAGGAAATTTACGACTTTCGGTTTTTCTACCGCAATATGTCGGAAATTCTAAAACGCATCCCGGATCTAAAAGCCCGCTTTTCCCGCATTCTTGCCCTGAAGGAACAGACAGGTTTCTCCATGATCTCGGCGCTGGCTGAGGAGGGATATCTCACCTTCCAGGAAGGGGAAAAAGGTGCACTTGCCGGACGTCTGGCTCAGCACTTCTCATTCTGGCTGCAATATCACGATCTGCGCCACGGCACGACGCCGCCGAAAATTCTGATTGATCAAGGCGTGTTCACGACCCTCATCCAGATTACCCCTTACTGGACCAAAGGGGATGGCTATGCGGATCTCTTGACAGAGTTTCTGGAAGGGCAAAACTAGCCGTCAGCCTGGTTATAGCTCGCCCCACGACAAATCATACTTTGCCAGATATTTTTTGAGCCGGTCGCTGTCATTGGTGCTTTTTCGCTGGGCGCGGGATACGGCGAAAAGTTTGCGACCTGCATCAGATAGATTGTCGGACGCCCGGCAGATTTTGATAGCATTGGCCAGACCGGGCCGGTCAAAGGGATCGATCTGTTCAATCCGGTTTCGGGTCAGGACCGACAATAAAATTTTGTCCTCGGGATCAGAGCTTGCCAGGCGCCAGGATCGGCGGAGCCGCTCGATTTCCCGATTCACCAATTCCGTGCTGATCCGCCGCCCGCCTGCAAATGTACACAGCCGGGTTATGGACGCGGTCAGGTCTCTGAAATTGGCGCTCCAGAGAGCTTCAGAAGAAAGCGCGAAGTTTAAATAGGCCGTCCGGGCTTCTTTGTTAAAGGCGATTTTTTGGTTTTGCCGTTCGCCAAATTTGATCAGCTCGAAATCAATATTGGGCGCAATGTCTTCCTTGCGTTCGGCTAGAGACGGCAATCGGTAGCTCCACATATTAATCCGTGCCAGTAGGTCGGCGCGAAAGCTTCCGTCCGCAACCCGCTCGGCCAGATCTTCTGCTGTCCCGGCAATGAGCTGAAAATCGCTGCGCTCGACCTTATCGCCGCCCAAAGGATAAAAGGCTTTATCTTCCAGAGCGCCCAATATCATGGCCTGCTCGTCGGGGCCAAGCGCTTCTATTTCGTCCAGAAAGACCACACCTTTATGGGCGGCCTTCAGAAGGCCCTCGCGGTCTTTGGTGGCGCCCGCATAGGCGCCGCGTTTGTGACCAAACAAGGACGACATTGCCATTTCGCCTTTGAGCGTCGCGCAGTTTATGGAAACAAATTCGCCTTCGATCTGATGCCGGCGTTTCTTCAGTTCATAAATCCGCCGGGCCAGATTGCCTTTGCCGGTTCCCGTCGGGCCCGAGAGCAGGACAGGGTTTGTGGTTCGGATTGCAACCTGTTCAATCTCCTCGATCATGGTGTTAAAGGCTGGATTGCGGGTCGGGATGCCGGCTTTGAGAAAAGCCGTGTCCTGTTCCTTGGCGGATCTGAAGCGGTCCGCGATATTGTCATATTTGGACAGGTCCAGATCAATAATGTCATAGGTTCCGGGCCCGCCGCGATCTTTGCGCCGGGGCGGGGAGAGCTGCAATATACGGCCCGGTAGAAATCGGCTTTCATTGAGCAAGAACATGCAAATCTGCGTGACGTGGGTGCCGGTCGTGATGTTTAAGAGATATTCCTCATTGTCCGTATCAAAGTTATAGAGATCGACGAAATCAAACAGGACTTCATAGACTTCCTCCAGATCCCAAGGGTTTTGAATATACATTTCATTGATAATGACTTCGGTTTCCGGGGAGGTAATTTGAATATCTCTGGCAACGGTTTCGGCCAGCGCCGCATATTTTGGGTCGCACAGGATTTCATAGCGGGTGATGACCAGATCATCCTGACGGCAGAGGTCTACGGTTGGCCGCCATTTGCCCCAGCGCTCGGCCGACTTTCCGCTATCCAGATTGATTCCCAAAAAACCTATGGCGATATTCTTTTTCACTAATCTTCCACGGAGATTAGAAGCCCGAAGATGGCATTGGGCCCTATCCAGCCATTTATTCCGCCGCGATTATTGCCGATTTGAAATTGCCGGCCACGAACGGCCTTGATCAGATGCAGATATTGACTGCCCCGCACCTTGCATAAAACGATGTCGCCGACTTTTAGCTCCTCCGTTTGACACGGCCGGACTGTGCAGAGCTGCCCAGAAGAGATTTTTCCTTTCAT
>CAYQNQ010000060.1:0-13596 GCA_964418815.1 uncultured Hellea sp. | reverse complement strand
TCGTCCTGCGCAAATGTTGGTGTGGCTGCAAATGCCGTGAACCCTGCCATGAGGGTCGTACCCAGCAGCAGTTTCTTAAGATCTATTGATGTCATTAATTTTCCCCTTCAGAAGATCATGCAAATTTCAAGGTAATCCATTAATGTTCTTTAATGATGACATTTACGTGATGCAAGCGGAAGAACGTGGACTCCTAAATTTTAGCAAAACCGTGGCAAAAAAAGCACAGATTCCGCAGAAATCGTATTTTTTTGCACAAAATCAGGACTCAGAGGAATAATTTTGCGTGAAACCCTGTAAAAGCCCGATTCATAGGGCAGTTATTGGTAATAATTCGAACTTTTAGCTGGCCGCCATGGGACTATTTTGATAGGCGGTCGCAAAATTTTAGTAGATAACTGACCATTCATGCCATTTGATGACCTGACAATGACCTTAATCGGAATAGCCGTTTGTGCCCTCATTGGCGGCGGGTCGTTTTACAAACTTTTCCAGAAAAGAGACAGTTTAAAGGCCGCGCCGATTATTCCGTGGTATATACCGGCGCTGGCCGCTCTGGCGACCGGGTTTATGTTGACGGTTCATTTGTTTAAATTCCACATCGCGGGCGCGCTGCTATAGAGAATTCAGGCGGCTGAAAGCGCGCCTTCATACCCTGTGTCCCGGAGGGATGTCAGTGCGGCCTTATAGGCAAGGGGCTCGGCAATATTCATCCGCTTGCGCGCGGACTCAATAGGCTCGGACAAAAGCGCCACAATGTCTTCAGTGGCGAGCATATTCGCCGCCCGCCCGTTTTTGCGCGCCTCTCGCAGGCTGGCATGGATGAGTTTGGGCTCAGGCGCCGTTTTTGCCACATCTCGAGCGCCGACAAAGGCGATAAACAGATTTCCCAAACCGCCATTATGGGCATGACTGAAACCGAGAACACTGACTTCACCAAGCTCGTCCCGCCCATAGCCGGTCAAAACGTGGTAGAGATCATGTGTATCTCTCATGCGGCGGGCAAAATACTCCAGATCATCGTCAAAGCGCTCTTGATGCTGCCACCATTTTTCGCTCTCTTCGACCAATCCCGCGGCAGTCAGGCCCTCCCGCTGCATAAAATTCACATAGGCCCGACCAACGGTTTTTTCGGGTAATTTTTCAAGTGTTTCGTGATCGTCAAGGATTGCAGGCAGCTCGCGGCGGCGATCCAGCATGGCCGCCCCTTCAGAAGATTTCGAAATCTGGCGAAGCTTACGTTTGGCCGAGTTTCCATTAAGCGCTTGCATAATGTGAAACACCTGCTCTGTATCTTCTTTGTCAGCCAGAAGCCGGCGCATATGCTTTACAGCTTTCAGGGGCCGGATCGGGTATTTCTTACGGCGCTTATCAATGTTTACGGTCATTTTATGCCTCATTTCGAGCCCACTTTATCAGAATAGGCCGCTGCCTGCAAAACTTATAGTCTCATAGGCCTTATTCATTCTTGTATAAACGGAATTAAACTTCTGTTAGATTATGAAAACGTGACTTGAGTTCTGCCGCCCTGAAATGACATATTTGGCGGCATTTTAACTCTGATCGCAAATACAAAAACGAGGCACACAATCATGCGAACAATCATCAAAACTACGGCACTGGGTTTGGCCCTGATAATTTCCTCAGCCGGGGCCGTCCACGCCCAGTCCCCTGCCATACAGCTGACCCATCAAAGCGGCGCCATGACCATTGATAATGAGCGTGGCGTCCTGACCATGGCGCCCTTACTGGAGAAGGTTACGCCGGCTGTTGTGAGTATACGGACGGAAGGCACACAGGAGAACCAGGAACGCACCCCGGAAATGGAAGAGTTTTTTGAACGCTTTTTCGGGCAATCTCCGGAATCTTCGCGCCGCAGCGGCTCTATCGGATCAGGGGTGATAGTCGATTCTGTAAATGGCTACATTATGACCAATAATCACGTGGTTGATAATGCGGACGAAATTACGATCACGCTCAAAGACAAAAGAGAATTTACAGCCAAAATGGTCGGCGGTGACCCCCGAACCGACATTGCAGTCCTGCAAATTGAAGCCAGCGGACTTAAAAAAATGAGCCTTGCTGAATTTGACTCAACCCGGGTCGGAGACTTCGTTATCGCCATCGGCAACGCGTTTGGCCTCGAAGAAACCGTCACAACCGGAATTGTCAGCGGCATGGGGCGGTCTGTGAATACCGGCGATCGTCTGCAGGACATGATTCAAACAGACGCCTCCATTAATCCCGGAAACTCCGGCGGCGCGCTGATCAACTCAAAAGGCCAGCTGATTGGGATCAACACCATGATTATTTCCAGATCCGGCGGAAATAACGGTATTGGATTTGCAGTTCCTATACGCATGGCCAAAAGCGTCATGGATCAATTGGTCGATAACGGAGAAGTCAGGCGCGGCCGGATTGGCGTGTCCATTCGAGATATCGATCCGGCGCTCCAGGAAGCTCTGAGCTTGAACACGCTGAACGGCGCGCTGGTTAATGATGTCACCGATGACAGCCCCGCCGAAAAAGCCGGAATTGAATCCGGTGATATCATCATCGGCTTTAACGGCGAAGATATACAAAACGCCAATGATATTCGTAACGCGGTTGGGCTTGTGCAGCCTGGAACGCGAGCCGACCTCACTTACCTTCGAGATGGCCGGCGCCGTACAACCCGTATTCTGGTTGAAGCCTTTACCGAAGAGGAGCAGCGCGAGCGTAAACGGGTGACAAAATCTACATCTTCTGCAACCGGTGAATTTTCCGGGGCCGAACTTTCAGACATTCCCGATGATATGGACCTGCAAGATGGCAATGCGGGTGTTCTCGTAACCCGCGTGGCGGCCGGATCAAAAGCGCAGCGGGCCGGTCTGGCCCGAGGCGATATTATCCGTTCTGTCGGCCGCGAACCGGTGGAAGATCTTGAGGCTTTTGAAGAAGCTATCGAAGATCGCAGCGGACCTGTGGCTCTAACCATTGAAAGAGGCGGAACAAATTTGTTCTTGGCAGTAAGATAGATCAGGCGGGTTTGGCCATGGGCTGACCCGGCACAAATTCCTTTGGTGGCGGCTTAGGCAGCTCCGGCGGAGCTTCCTCTTCGTCTACAGGCCCCGCATCTTTCCTCAGAAGGTTAGCATGTCCTTCTATCTGATGAAAATTATAGCTCGAAGACGGCACATTTTCCTTTGATCCAAGCATCAAGAATCGCTCGGGTTTTACAATCGAAGACAATGACCGGATAACCCGGATTTGCGCCGGCGAGGAATAATGAGACAGGCTGTTGCGAAACAGTACCAGATCAAATTCGCCCAAACCGTCAAGCTTGGAGAGCAAGTGAAACTCCTTAAACTGAACCATGGATTTGAGCTCGGGTTTGACCACCCAATCCTCGCCTGCACGATCGAAATAAGTGATCAGATCCCGAATAGGTAATCCGCGCTGAACTTCGAAATGGGTATATTTGCCGTCCTGAGCTCTTGCCAGAGCCGGAGACGGATAATCGATACCCAATATGCTCACATTCAAATCAGGATGTTTTTGTCTGAATTTGTCGACAATCATCGCGATGGAGTATGGTTCTTGACCACTGCTGCAGGCAAAGGAAAGAATTTGAACGGATTTGCCGGGCTCTGCCTGATAGAGCGTTGGCAAAACATAGTTTTCGATGGCCGCCAGACCCTGAGGATCCGGATTAAAATGGGTATCACGCTCCAGCAAAGAGGAGACAACTTTAATAGCCAAACGCGTTTGTCCCTGACCAAAAAGATCATCCACCATCTGGTTCAAATTTTGATATCCCTCCTGACGCGCCAGCACGCCGAGACGCGTCTCTACCAAAAAGGCGTGATCATCACCAAGATGAACGCCGGCCAGTTCAAGGGTAAGCCGCTTGAGCGCCTCATAATAGCTGGGTTTTAGGCTTAAAACTCCGCTCATGATCAGCCCAACAATCCGGCTTGAAAAAACTTGCTGGTAATGATGTCACTGTCAAACGGCTTCATGATGTATTCGTCAGCCCCGGCGCTCAAAGCTTCGGAAATTTTTATGACGTCGCGCTCGGAAGTGCAGAACAAAATCACCGGCTCATTGCCCCCCGGCTCTTGCCGAATGGTTTTCAAAAAAGTCATACCGTCCATGACCGGCATGTTCCAGTCCAGCAGTATCGCCTCCGGCATTTTTCCGCGGCAAAAATTCAAGGCTTCCAGACCATTTTCCGCTTCTTCCGTATTAAACTTCATCTCGGCAAGAATACGTCCGGCGACACGGCGGATCATTTTCGAATTATCAACGACAAGACAGGTCTTCATGAGGCCGCCTCTTTGATAAAGTTTCCAGCTCTGTCGGTCTCGCATGCCAACCCGGAAAGTTTCACCCGGATGAGATCGTCATCAATCTCGACAGCGGTTTTCATATCTATCTCGGCCAGCATACTGGAAATGATTTCGATATCTTCTTGTTCCGGCGCAAGACCTTCGCAGCTGACGAGAATATCCAGCTGTTTTCCCGTTTGCGATCCTGTGATTGCCAGATGAGCCGACCGGCTAAGAGACCGCGCCGCCCGGGCTTCAGGTTTTTCAACGGACTGAGTGATCAGTAATTCGCCCAGCCCTTTAAGGCCCTTCTGCAATACCTTCAGCCTGTCCGCCCTAACTCTACCGTCGCATAGAGCCGAAGACACGCTGATCGATTTGTCCTGAGTGCGCGCCAATCTGAGCCAGTGATTGGTCAGGGCGGGCAGCACGACATCAATTTTTTCAGCGGATTCCACAGAAGTGTTCGAAATCGGTGATGACGTTTGATTGGCGGCCAGTTTGACTAAAGTTATCAGACTCGACCGTTCAGCCTCGTCCGCAAATTTTACAAGGGGCGCCAAAGTCATTGCCGCCGTTTTTTGTTGTGCCATTTCCGAGACAATCGCCGGACCCGCGGGGTTGGCTTTAGGTTTTCTTATGACTTGCAGCGCGACAGGCGCAATTTCAGAGAGACCGGCGTTATATTGACGAATAAGTTTTTGCAAAACCAGAACGGATCCGGCGCAGGCCTGTACAGACCGGCGGCGAGTCAAATCATCAATAATCTCCTGCGCAGACCTATAAATGGACCGGGCATGCATGAGTTTGGCATGGCTTTGAATTTCGCCGAGACGGTTGACAACATCCAACATGGGCAATTGCCCGCCGGAGAAAATTTCTGACATGTGCGCGTGGCACAGATCCATAAATCTGCGTGCAGCTCTGAGATCATCTCCGCACTTGTCTGCCATTAATCCTCTCGGTCTTGATTCGGCCTGCCTAGCAGGCAGGCTCTGACTTGCCCCTACAGTCCGAAGAATTGGTTAAAATGAGTTAAAAAAGGCGCGAAAAAGCGCTTATTAAGCGGCGTTTTGAGCCCGCCGCGGGGGGATAAACGCCGTAAATGATACGTTTTCACCGTCGATCGATGTATCCACCCGTCCGCCAAGCTCCCGGATCAGCATGCCGGTGTAAAATGGCTGAATGGTCCGGCCATCAAATCCGTCCTCGGGCGCCTTGCCCGAGAGCGTGCGCTCAAATTCGTCATAAAGCCTGGCTTTTGGACCGCTGGCCAGAAGATTAATTATGCTGACATTCGCTTTTTCCTGAAGATCAATCACAAGCTCTCCGCCTCTTGGAATGCTCTGAAGGGCGATCATGACCAGATTTAAAACCAGACGGCCATGGGATTTTTCGAATTCCTGCAGATTTGTTTGCCAGGTTAAAGTCGCCTTGCCGGCCCCATACATGTCGGAAACGAGCTCTTTGAGCTGGTTTATGGACAATATTCCGGGGGCCGAAGTTCCGGCGCCAAAAGCCAGCCTTAAAAATTTAAGTTTATGGGAGGCTTGCCGAGCAGAGGTTTTGACCAAATCCATGGCGTCATCATGCATATCAGCATTGTTCTCATCCCCTAAGACCTCAAGGGCGGCGCCTAGCGCGCCGACAGGGCTGACAAGGTCATGACAAATGCGGGCGCACATGAGGGCTGCGAGATTTGACGGCGTGAGTTTGGTTGTGTTGTTAGACATGCGTTTATTAAGCCTCGATTCGTTCGAGACTTTTGCATCAACTGATTGGGTAAAACAAATGTTAAAGTGCGGAGCTTCTTAAGGGATTGTGACCCAATCGGCATCTTTGGTCAGATATTTTTCACCGGATTTAGCCTTGGCCCGTACTTTTTCAGCTGTCACGGTTGCAACTTCATCAATCTGCACATTTTGTTTGCGGGCCAATTGTGTGTAGAGGGACCGACGCCGGATATTAATCTCATTCATGGCGTTAACGATATCCCGCGGCGCTGAATTCACAACGGCCAAATAGCCCCCGGCGGTCTCGCCGATAAGGCCTTCCGCCTTGGCATTATCCACAATTTGCTTGGCATTTCCTGCCTGAGCCATAGCCGGCGCAGAAACGGTTAAAGACGTGACCGAAACGCCCCCAATAACGGCGATTGCGGTAAATACGGATGTCAAAATTGCTGTCTTCGACATAATCAATCCTTCGATAAAGCCGACCTAAAACAGGTCCGGGTTCTCCTCGATGAGGTCTTCCACTTCCTTATCTAACCTGACACGCACTTCCTGATCAATCTTGACATTCAGATTGATCTCAATGGGCTTGTCAGGCGCGGCCAGTTGCACCTTAGGCGTACAACCTGCCTGTAGGGCGAACCCTAACACAGAAAGCCAAAAGACCTTTTTCATCATCGAAACCTACTCAATTGCGTGTGAACTCACGGTTAACACGTTGTTTGGCCGCGTTCATCTAAAAAATTGTCTTATTTCAGAGCTTTAGTTGCCTTTATCCAATACAGCGTTCTTAACTTCATCGGTAATATTGGCCCCCAACCTTTGAAAATTACGAACAATATTAAATAATTCGCCCTCTATATTGACGTTATAGCGAATATAAGCCCCCTCCATCAAATTGGGGTTGAATCCATCAAAAACAGCCCGGATGTTGACCAGACCGTCCAGTGGCCCGTTCAGAGACAGTTCCAGCTCCTCATAATAAAATTCTTTGAGGGCATCAAAAGCCAGCTGAGCGTATCCACTGCTTTCGCCGGCCTTGTCGGTAAAAGGCGTGCTAAACCGCACAACCCCGCCGTCTGTGACGGCCAATGTTCCGTTTTCGACCTCCACTTCGACGCCGCTGATAATAACCGGCAAAACGCCGGAAACACTGCCTGTAACCTCAAAGCTTTCGCCGCCAAAATCCCCCATCATCTCGCCCAGTGATACGTTTTTGACTCTGAGCTGCATGCGGTTCGATGCGGCCGTATAATTCCATGTGGCCGGATCCAGAGAAACCTCGCCTGTCCCCATGGGCCACCGCGCGGACAATACGCGAATACCGTCCGGAATGGCTTCAAATTCAATAACGCCGTCGGGGAGCGGCATTCCAACATCCCAAGACTTGATCGCCACGGTTTGCGGGCCTTCCGTAACAAGCGGGAAAAAGGATGAAAATTTAAGCTCAGAATTCAGGCCGGTAAGCGGACCGGGCGCAGTTCCCATTTCCATTTCAATCAATTTGGCCGTCCCGGACGAAACCACGCCATCAGTTTCCGAAAATTCAAGATTTATTTTCGCGGAAGCCAGACCCCGAACATCCGCAATCTTGCCCTGAAGCGCCGGAATAAAGCTTTGCGGCTGCAGACCGGACGGGGAAAACTCCATTTGCGGAACATCCACATCCGCATAGCCGCGTCCATCGATAAACCGGTAATCGATATTGATCGGCGTGTTTTCATCAAAGGGAAGGTTGCTGTCAGCCCTGCCTATCCACTGATCATTTTCGAAATCCACATAGCCCGTCATGCCAAACCGAGGAAAATCCGTGGCATTAAACTCGACTTGACCGTCCTGATAATTGACCCGAAACCTATCCGGCGTCCCCGCCACTTGCACGGCGAGTCCGTCCGCATCAACAGACAGAGTCCGAACATCGGCCAGCGGGGCGTCAATGGTGAATTCGGGCGGGCCCTCGGGATTTAATAGGGCCGTTATGGTCGTTGAAGGCGCCGACATCACGGTTCCGACCGTGGGCGTGTTATCCGATGTCATTTGCACATCTGTACCGACAATTTTCCAGCTTTGTGTTTCGGCCATATCCGCGGTGATATCAGCCCCGCCGAAGCGAAAACTCAGAGTTCGGCTACTGTCCAGATTCGCCAGATCAGACTCCAGATTGACAACTTTCGCGGATAATTTTCCTTGCTGATTTCGCAGCTTAAACAGCGGCCGGTCCGTCATCTCGGCCAATTCAAATCGAACATTGGACGCGGTCCATTCTGTGGGATTTTCAAAGCGCGTCATGGTGATCGCCGTATCAGGCTTCGGGACAAAGAAAATCTCGGTCGCAGCGCCCAGACGCACGTCTAAATCGCCTTCGGCCTCCAAAGCTTGCGCGTACCCCCCAGGGATGTCTCCATCATAGCTGAGCCTTCCTGACAACGCCAGGCGCCGGGCCCCCTCGCCGCCTTTATAACGAACCCGGGAGGTTAACGGCCGAATCTTAACCGCACGTCCTTCCGGCGTTTCTGATGACCAGCTTCGCGGCAATGTGATGTTACCGGCGACGCTCTCTGTACCTTTGATATTGCGGCCATTGGTCGATTTTAAAACCAAAGTCCCGTCTCTGAATTTAAGCGGGTAAGGGCCGCCCATATCAGCATTGAGCCCCAATTTAATCTGTCGGGACTCGCGCGAGAAAACAAATTCGTCTTTGGTTTCATCCGGCAAAAGCTCGGCTGTATTGTTTGCCGTCTTCCAGACCAAAGGTTCATCCAGATTTAGCCGGATTGAATCGGCGTTCTTGGAAACCCGTCCTGAGCCACGCGCCGAAGCTTTGACCATGAGCGCGGCAACGGAGTCCTTTAAGGGCGCCGCGAAGTCCCTTGTGACAGGGGTGCGCGATAAGGAGCTGTATAAAGACAGAGTTTCTGCAAGATCGCTGCGGATATTCGCCTTGGTAACACTGAAATGTCCAATATCCGCATTCCAGGACCCGTCCGCCAAGACTGTGTTCTTATCGCCCCGCGTCAGACCTATTTCGCCGGTCCAGTCCAGTTTTATATCCGAAGCTTCAACCGCCTTGCCTTTGAAATCTTCAAGCTCAGCCTGCAACGGACCTCGCAGTAAAACCTGCGCGTCACCAACCTCAAGCCGGGATTGCCCTTTGAGTTTCAAATCCTGGCCCGACATGTTTTTATAGCGCCAATCAGACGCCCGCAAATCAATATCAGCCAAACGGGTCCCTTGGGATATTTTCACATCAACCCGGCCCGAAACCGCGCCGGACAAATCTCCATATTTCAGCGTAGATGGATTAATGTCAGCGTTCAGCCTGATATCGGATTCTGATTTAAATTCGGCGTCGATTTTGACACTGAGTGAACCGATAGGACTTTCGATTTCAACCTTGCCGTCTGTCACCGTTACGCCGCCCGGCGGAATTTGTTCACCGGCTCCGCCGCTGCCGGAACCAAACGGATTTATAATTTTCCCGTCCGCGTCAATTTTCAGACTGATTTCCGGCCTTACAATTTTGAGACTTTGAAACCGGCCTTCAATGGCCTCGCGCCAGACATAATCGACTTCGGCCCTGTGAGCCCTGAGCAAAACTTCCCCGTCTTTTGACAATTGAAGATTTTCTGCGGCGGCCCCGGTTTCAGATAAATCCGTGAGAGAAAGCTCTGCTTGAATTCCGGACCGCTCAAGCTCCTTGATAATTTCGTTTTCAATCAGGGACATTCGATTGGCCCAAACCCAATAAGCGAAAACGGCCAATAACAAAAAGATGATAAGGAGCGCCCATAAAATGGTCCGCAATACGCGTCTGCGTCTGGGCCGAGGCTTATCAGCCGGATGAACGGGCGATTTCAACATTTTAATTTGCGAGACACCGCCTTTTTTGGTTTAAGCCCTTCACGGCTTATAAAATTGAGAATACGTTAACATAGCTAGGGCATTTAGAGGGAAACTGAAAATGAAATTCTCGGAAAGAATTCAGTGCCCATGCGCGAGAGACTCCATGCAATATCGTCAAGATATGTGCCAAAGCCGCTTAGAATTCGGCTTGAGGCTTTTCTGACCATGAATAATACCCGCATATATCAGGACCGAAGATTTCGGTTTTTAGGCGTCTGCGCCGCTTCCGCTCTGGCTTTGATCTGGATTATGCCGGACGGACAATCAGCCGAAGCCAAAGTTGAACAGCCCGTGCAAATGGCACAGCCCGGCATCGATCTGACGCGCGATGATATATATCTCGTCAATCACACGGAACTGCCTGAAGCGAAAACCCTGACTCTGGAATATGGCGATAGTCTTGGCCCGCTTCTGCAAGAGAACGGACTTACGCCGGGTCAGGCTTACGAAATCACGGAAAGCTTTTCGACCATTTATGACCCGCGCCGCGTTAAAGTCGGGCAGAAATTCAATCTCTATTTCGAAAATGATCAGAGCTTTAGCCATCTGACCTATAAGCCTTCCGTCGAACAAACCGTTATCGTGTCCCGCGCCGCTGACGGAAGCCTGAAAGCCAAAGACATAACGGCCGAGTTTAAAATGGAGACGGTGTCGGTCAAAACCAGTATCGAAAACTCTATTTATCTCGATGCTGGCGCTCTGGGCGCGCCGGATAAAGTCATCATTCAGTTCGCCAATATTTACGAATACTCCGTTGATTTTCAGCGCGATATTCAGCCTGGTGATGAATTTGAAATGTTCTTTGAAGTGGCCCGGGACAATCACGGCAATATCGTCAAGGCCGGCGACCTGCTTTACACCAGTTTTTCACCCCGCGGCAAAAAGATGGATTACTACCTCTTTGCCGACTCCAAAGGCCGGGAAAATTTTTACGATCAGGACGGTAAAACCGCCAAACGCAAACTTCGCGCCACCCCCATAAACGGAGCCCGTCTGTCCTCGTCTTTTGGCAAACGCCGACACCCTATTCTGGGCTATCGCAAAATGCATTCCGGTGTCGATTTTGCGGCCCGGACCGGCACGCCTATTATGGCCGCCGGTAACGGCACAGTTGAAGTCGCCGGACGCAATGGGGGTTATGGCAATTATATCCGCATCCGCCATTCGGACGGCTATAAAACCGCTTACGCCCATCTTTCAAAATATGCCCGAGGTATTCGCAAAGGCAAATATGTCAAACAGGATCAGATCATCGGATATGTGGGCTCCACGGGCCGTTCAACCGGGCCGCATTTGCATTATGAAGTTCATCTTCACGGCAAAAAGATTAACCCAAGACGCCTTTCGCAGCTCTCCGGCAAACCTCTGGCCAAAGACCAGATTCCGGCCTTTAAAAAACGCCGCGCCGAGATTGATGCCCTGCGTCAGGCCGCGCCGGTTTTGCGCTCTTCAAACGGCTTGACCGTCGAGCTGGAATAATTCTCACCCACTCCAGAGAACCCGGTCCCGCATGGTTTTGAAGTAATCATCTTCCACAGATGTTTCGCAGCTGTCTTTTACAGCGTCCCGGGTAAGGTCCATCAACCGGATCAGATCGGCCTGTGAAAATTCAAATTCGGAACAAGTAAATTGAAACCGCTCTTTTTCCATCAGCCAGGTTTCGAGCGATGCCGGCTTGCCAAGATTGGCAAGTAGCGGATTAATCACCAAATAGGTGTTCGACTCGCCGAACTCTTTTTTCATGTCCTTTTCGGCCTTTTTGATCTGCCGGGCCACGTCCATATTATTGGCCGTATCGCTCGCCATTTTAAGTCCGTATTTTGACAAAACCATGGCGATGGCCGGAATAGCGGCTTTCGCGGCCACGGCAGCCCCGGCCAATGGATTAACGAGAGCCACGAGCCCGCCGACAAGCAAAAGTCCCTGAAAGGCTTTTTCGTCCACCTTGTCTATTTCGTCCAAAAGAGCGCCGAGATTGGACGCCAGATATCCGGGCGCTTTCGGTGCTTCCTTGATGGCATCACTGGCCTCCTTTAAAACGACGGCCTCTAATTGGGGCAAGGATTGATCCGACGGCAAGTGCAACAGCCGCCGCTTTGGCAGGTCATTAACCGGCGGCACGCCTTCCGGAAGGCAGCGTGTGATACACAGGGAAAATATCTCGGGATCATCCGGCTCGGGCACGAGAAAATAATGACGTTCGTCAAATTGGTTGTGGTCATAGGATTTTGATGTGGCCGCCTTGCCGAAAAACGGAATGCCGCCAAGCGTGGATTTTAAAAGACCAAACCCGCCATCCAGCGTTCCCGTGACTTTCGAAAACAGAGCTTCTCCGAGTCCCAGAGCCGGGCTGATCCCCGGTATTTTAATATTGGGAAGCTTTAAGCCGGAAACCTTTAAACGGGTCACCCGGGGAACAGGAAGTTTTATCTTTGGAAGGAATTTCTTCAAAATCTAGCCTTTTCATTGACCTAATGGGCCAGCGCCAAAAATCAAGATTGTAAAGCTGAACAAAATCCCTACATTATTGCCAATACCGGAGTACGTTATGAAAAACCTGATCAATTTTTTCTTTTCTTTTGACAAAATGATGAAGCACAAACTGGTGCCTTTGTTTTTTTGGTCGGCCCTGATTTACGGCGCTGTTAGATTTGTACGTGAAATATTAGGCTGGACTTTCCTAACGGAATGGATTGCTTCGCTTACCTATTTTCTTGAGATTTCGGCGTTAGCAATTATGGGGTTTGTCGGTTTGCGTTTGATCTGCGAACTTGCGATCGAAATTTTTCGAATTTCCGATAATCTTTCCCCGGACGGAGGCGCGTCAGACTTGGCCGACATTGATCCTTTGGCAGAAACCCGCAAAGCCGCCGAAGAGGCCGCAAAGCGCGCCCGCGAAGTCACCGGTAAGGCGGTCGATAAAACCAAATCAGCTGCCAGCAATCTTAAGGAATCGGCCGAAAAACGCCTTGATAAAACTTCCGAGCCTACGCCTAAAGCTAAAACCGCCGCAGCCGATCAAGTTTTCGATAAACCCAAAACATCGACCAAAAAACCAGCGGCCAAAAAACCGGCCGCTAAAAAGACGACGCCCAAAAAATCAACGACAGCCAAACCGAAAACAACCCGCAAAAAAACGGCCGCAAAAAAGCCTGCAGCCAAGAAAACAACTTCCACAAAAAAACCTGCGGCTAAAAAGACCACGAAATCCAAATCCTGAACAGCCAAACCCCTACAAAAAGGGATTAATTTGCCGGTAACCCGAATATGCCTATACCAAGGTGAACTAAGGAGTCCCTCATGCGCAATTGTCCCGTTGATGATTTCACTCTTCGCCCCGTCACCTATGAAGGCGTCACCATTGATGTCTGCCCGCACTGCGCAGGTGTCTGGCTGGACGCTGGTGAGCTGGAAACTATTCAGGACGCTCAGGCCAGCGATTTTCGCGGTGTGCCGACCGGCGCACTAGACAGTGTCAGCGCCGCGCAGGGCATGGCTCATGCGCGGTCTGAAAATCCGCGCAGCTGTGTGGTCTGCAATGCGGGCCTCGAAAAAAGAGAATATGGCTTCGCTTCTCAGGTGATGATTGACGAGTGCCCCAACGGCCACGGCATGTGGCTGGATAAGGACGAGCTGGCCCGGCTTGAAAT
>CAYQNQ010000059.1:6210-13738 GCA_964418815.1 uncultured Hellea sp. | reverse complement strand
GCTTTTCATACTGTCCGGGACGCGCCAGAATTTCGAGAGTTTTAAGACCGGCTACTGACGCAACTGGATTTCCGGATAAAGTCCCGACCTGCATGAGCCATTTATTGCCCGCGATTGATTTGTCAAACAGCTCCATAATGTCTTTTTTACCGGCGATAGCGGCCAAAGGCATGCCCCCGCCAATGGTTTTGCCTAATGTGCAAATATCCGGCGTAACACCGTACTTTTCCTGACCGCCCCCCCAGGCAAATCGAAATCCTGTGACAACCTCATCAAAAATTAGAACGCTACCATGGGCGTCACAAAGATCGCGCAGGTTTTGCAAAAATCCATCCTGCGGCGGAATGATGCGCTGCAATGGTTCCGCAATAAGGCCCGCAATGCGGTCACCGTATTCGGCGAAAAGCTGCGTCATATAATCCGGATCATTCCAAGGCGCGACAAGAACTCCGTCTTTAACTCCCTCCAAAATACCGGCAGAATCCGGTTCCGCGTTCGGGAAATTCAGGAGGCGACCGGGCTTCAGGCTCATTTGGCCTTCAGCGCTCATACCGTGATACGCCCCTTCAAATTTCACAATGAGTTCCCTTCCCGTAAAGGCGCGGGCCAATCGCATGGCGAACATGTCCGCCTCGCCGCCCGTGGAAACAAAACGCAGCTGATCGGCGCAGGGCAAAGCGGCGCAGATGACTTCAGCCAGCTCTATGCCTTTTGGATTGGTGGCAAAAAATGTCATACCTTGTGAGAGCTGTTCGGCAACGGCTTCCACGACTTCGGGATGGCTATGTCCCAACAACATCGGACCGGAGCCGATCAGATAATCCACATATTCATTACCATCTGTATCCCAGACTCTGGAGCCCAAACCTCTCTCAATGATGACAGAAGGATCAAAATTACCGAAACCTCCGGCTGGCAATACGGCCTTGGCGCGCTCACTCCAGGATGACATCGGCTTCTCCTAAAACTTTTAAATCGGGCTCAACGCCCAGACCGGGTTTATCCGCCGGTCCTATTTTTCCGTCCACACGGACAGGGCTGCCGGGGTCAATTCTCGGCCCGACATAGCCGGACAGATCACAGACATTCATAACAAATCGGGGCGGAGTCGAGGCGGCCAGATGAAGAGATGCTGCCGTCACAACATCTGAACCCCAAGTATCTTCAACACACATTTTTGCGCCCAGATGAACGCAGAGATCCCTCGCTCGCCTCGCGCCGCTCAATCCGCCAAATTTTGATATTTTGAGCGCCACAGCATCCAGACAATCCAGATCACGCGCCTTAATCAAATCTTCTAGCGTTTTGGCGTTTTCATCGATTTTCATGGGTAGTCCCGTCGCCTTTTTGACGCTGGCGCACTCATCAAGCGTCGCGCAGGGTTGCTCCAGCATAACATCAATATCTGCCACAGCCCGTCCGACCCGAATGGCATCAAGCTTGGCCGCGCCGCAATTCCAGTCTCCATAAACGAGAGGTCCCTCGCCCACGGCTTCGCGCACCATACGAAGGCGGGCAACATCCGCCTCCCAATTATCATCAGCGCCCAATTTACACTGGAACTGCCGCACGCCTGTGCCGTAAGCCTCTTTCGCAATCTCCACCATATCCCTGGGGGCGACACAGGTAATCGAATGATAGGTCGGTATTTGATCTGAATACTTCCCGCCAAGCAATTGATAAAGCGGCATTTTTGCAGCCTTGGCGTTTATATCCCAAAGCGCCATATCAATGGGCGATTTGGCATAACCGTGACCTATCAACCATTTATCGAGACGGTGCATAAAACGTTCAGCACCGCGCGGATCATATCCTAAAATCTGCGGGGCCATTTCTTTGATGGCTGGCGCTATCCCGCGGGCAAAGGCCGGCAGGTAATGGGGAATGGGGCAATGCTCGCCCCAGCCAGAAATCCCCTCATCCGTATCCAGCCGCACCACGACACTTTCCACGGCGTCGCAGGTTTTGCCGTCTGCCATGTAATAGGTTTTGTGGCTGGTGAGCTCTACATGCCAGATGGATATCCGGGTGATTTTCATCCGTAGACTGCCACCGGATCTCCGAGAATATTCTCGTCTGGTACAATGCCGTGTCCTGCAATATCAGAGACGAACAAGTCGCCTTTTGTATTGCGGCTTCCTTGTTTTGGAGCAATGTCGACGGTCAGCATATCCTGACACGCCCAAGTCCCCAAACACATATGATCTGGAATTGTCGCCGCAAGAATAGCGGCTTCTGTATCTGCCAGAACAGAGCCGCCGGTCGCCATCACATAAATCTGGATATCATGAGCTAGCGCGATATCGCGCATACGGGCCGCTTTGGTAAGTCCGCCCACCCGGTTCAGCTTAATGCCGAATATCTCTGCAATGCAGTCGCGGGCAATACGGGCGGCGTCCTGCAGCGTAACCAGCGTTTCATCCACGCTGATAGGACAAGTCGTTAAGGGCCGTATGGCCGCAATATCGTCCAGTGTTTCGCAAGGCTGCTCTACTGAAATTCCGAGGTCGGCCACAGCATTCATGACGATAATAGCCTCGCGCCGGGTCCAGGCCCGGTTGACGTCATACAAAATGCGTTCGCCGGGCAGTCGGTTCTTTTCCAAAAACCGAATGCGCTCAATATCTCGCTCTATATCCGCGCCGACTTTTACGGAATGGCCCGTATAGCCGATATCGCGATAGGATTTCATGATATTGAGCATGTAGTCCGGGTCACCTGATGAGGTAGACGACATAATTCTTGTACCTGTCTCGCGGCGACCGCCCAGCATAGACGCAATCGACAGGCCTGCCGATTGCCCGGCAATATCCCAGCAAGCTAAATCAATGGGGGATTTGGCGTAGAGATGTCCTGGCAAAGCAATATCCATGGCGCGTTCAACCGTCAGCAGCTCCCGGGGATCAAGGCCCAGAACAAATGGGGCCATGGTCTCGATGCCTGCCCTTATGCCCGGACCGTGGGCGGGAACATAGGTATGTCCCCAGGGCGTCCCTTCGCCCCACCCTGTTACGCCTTCATCGGTTTCCAATTTAACGAAGGTCGCATCCAGATTGTCATACCGGAGGCGTCCACCTGACAGGAAGTATGGCTGAGAAAGCGGAAGGTCGGTCTTATAAACGCTAATCTTCTTGATCTTCATGCGGCCTCTCCATAGACGGCCACCGGGTCACCCAGTGCGGCGAAGTCGGGCTCAACGCCGAGTCCCGGGACGTCCGGCGCAAAGAACTTACCGTCTCTTTTTTTATGTTGCGAAATCCCCGTACTCTCATTCACATAGCTATCAAGGTCTGTGGTGTTGAATAGAAACTCTTTGGGCGTGGAGGTGGCCAGATGGCTTAGGGCTGCTGTGGTAATTTCTCCGCCCCAAGTGTCTTCGCAAACAACCGGATAGCGGTGGTCGACTAGAAAATCCCGGATCCGCTTGGCCTTGGACAAGCCGCCAACATTGGAAATCTTGAGACAGACGATGTCTGCGCCGTGATCATTTACAATTCGGCGGGCCACATCCATGCTGGTCACGCATTCATCCAGTTCCATGGGCAAATCTATTGAGCGCCTGATTTGCTGGCATTCCTCATAGGTCTTGCAGGGCTGCTCCATAACATAATCCAGATGTTTGGTCGCCCTACCTACTCTAAGCGCATGATCCACTCGCCAGCCTTGATTGGCGTCGGCAATGGCTGTCTCGGTTTTCTTAATCAGCGGAACGGTCTCAAGAATGCGGTCTATATCTGCGGACCAGTCACATCCGACTTTCACTTGAAACTGCCGATAGCCTTGCGCTCTTAGGGCGTTCAGGTCTTTAATGGTCTCTTTTGTGCTTTTCTGCGGCGCGACCTGATAAAGCGGCGCGCCGTCCGTCAGTTTGCCGCCCATAAGCATCCAGACGGGCTGCTCGGTGGATTTCCCCAGGATATCCCAGCAAGCCGCATCGAATGGCGCCTTGGCATAACCATGACCGCCAATGGTACTATCCATAATGCCTTCAATCAGCGCGACTTGTCTCGGGTCTTCGCCGAGGAGTTTTGGCGCTAAAATCTTCGCCGCCGCTTCAACTCCTTCTGAATGGGCCGACATGTAATTCTCACCGCAAGGACAGAATTCGCCTACCCCGGAAATCCCGGCATCCGTATCGATTACCACGATAGAGCTCATGGCCTTATCGATGACATTGCCCGCCCCCCAGACATAGGTTCCGCCGACATAGGACAAGGCCTTTTTATAAACGGATATGCGAGTGATTTTCACGTCAGTCAGGGGTCCCTATTAATCATCCATTGTCACAACGATATTGCCGACATGTTTTTTGTCGATAAAGGCCAACTGCGCTGCGTGTAACTCTGATAGCGGATAAGATGCGGCCAAGGCAGGCTTGATTTCGCCGCGCTCGATATAGCCGACGAGATCCGGAAACACATTCAACGTGGTCACTGTATTCCCCTTAAAGGTCAAATCCCGAAGATAAAGCGTTCGCAAATCCAAATCAACAATTGGCCCGGCAATAGCGCCTGAACACGTATAGCGTCCCCCGACAGCCAACGCGTCAATAAGAGACGGAAATATGGGCCCGCCGACAATATCGGCAACGACATCAACTTCATCATGACCGGTCGCGGCTTTGAGAGCGGCTTTCAAATCAGACGGAGAGCGCGGCAGGAGATGAGCGGGATTAAACCGCGAAACCTGATCATGCTTGGCTTCGGAAGACATGCCGATTGTGGTCGCGCCGCGGCGATTAGCCAGCTGAATTAAAGCGCCGCCCACTCCGCCGGACGCACCCGTTATCAGGACTGTATCACCTTTTCCGACATGGACACGGTTCAGCATGTTTTCCGCCGTTGTATAGGAACAGGAAAATGTGGCCAGCTCAGCCGAGCTTAGGCCCGAGTCAACTGGCAGTAACTCCCGATGGTCCCGAACGGTATATTCAGCGTAGCCGCCATCGCGTTCGGAACCGAAATATCCTTGAACCAATAATCCATCCGGCTGGTTCCAGTCTCGAATCCAGCCATCTGTCATCACGCGCTTTCCCATCAGGGCGGCATCAACATTAGCGCCGCAGGCTACAACACGGCCCACAGCATCCGCTCCTTGAATACGGGGAAAGGAAATCGGCGCGCCGCCCCATGTAGGGTCATCATCACTGACTTCAGAATAAGCGTCGCCAGTCGTCGCTTCCGTCACGACTTTAGAGTACCAACCGGAGCGCGTATTCACGTCTGTATTGTTGAGCCCGCAGGCTTCCAGCTTAATTAAAACCTCATCTGCGCTGGGTTTGGGCGTAGGCCAGTCCGTATGCCAGACGAGCTTTTCAATGCCGCCATGACCTTCCAGAACGAAGGCTTTCATGGTTTTAGGTATTCCGGCCATTTCTAAGCCCTTCCATTCTGATTTTTTTCTCTGGGTCGTTCACTCATGGGATCGTAAATTGCGTGCCCTAAAACGACTGCTTTCCGGGGTTCGGCTGCGATCACGACTTCAAGCTCCAGGCCCGGCGTTGCCGCTTCAGGCTTAACATAAGCAAACGCCATGATTTTACCAACAGCGTGACCAAAGGCCATGGAACTTGTTGTGCCGACTGATTTTCCGTTGAACATCACAGCTTCGCCGCCGTGACCGTCTTCAATACCGTCCGGCTCAATTGCGAGATAAACACAAAGCCAGGGATGGCGCTTGGAATTCAGACTGGCGATTGTTTGATCACGGCCCTGGAATTCACCCTTATCGACTTTCACGAAGCGCATGACATTGGCCTCGGGCAAGGTCACCTCATTGGTTAGCTCGGAAGATCCCGGAAACATTTTCTCCATCCGCAGACAATTCATGGCAAAACTGCCATAGTTTGCGATGCCGTGCTTTTCTCCAGATGCCCATAGGGCTTCGTAAATGGGCAACATGGCTTTGCGAGGTCCGTGAAATTCCCATCCCATTTCGCCGGCATATGACATGCGCAGAGCCCAGACCTTATGCCCGGCCACGTTGATTTCGCGGCCCTTAAGCCATGGAAATTCATTTAATTCCAAAGACATATCCGTGTTTTCTAACAGAACGTCTTTGGACTTTGGCCCCTGTAAAGCCATAGCGAACCAATCATCAGACAGATTTGTAATGGTGACATCTTCGCCGTCCAGATGATGTGCCAGATGATCAAGCAGACGCTGCTCAAAGAAGGCCGCGCATGTCAGGTAATATCGGTTGATACCCATCTTCACGATGGTCATTTCCATTTCAATGCGTCCGCGCTTATTGAGCATGTGGGTTAGGCAGATGGACCCTGTTTTAACCGGGAGCTTGTTAGCAACCAAACGATTGAGATAGGCCTTGGCATCTGCTCCGGAGACTTCGACCTTGGTGAAGGCGCAAATATCCATAATGCCGACCCGTTCGCGAACAGCCATATGTTCTTCGCCAACCCGCTCATGGACGATATTCCGGCGGAAGCTGTAGTGATCGCGCTGTTCTTCTTCGCCGGTTGCGAACCAACGGGCGCGTTCGTGACCATAAATTTCTTCAAACACCGCCCCCTGCTCTTTCAGCTTTTCGTAAATCGGCGACTTTTTAACGGGACGGCCATCAAGCCGGTTAAAATGCGGGAACGGAATTTCGTGGCGCAGCAGATAGTCTTCCCGAGCCTTGACGTTCTGCCATTCTTTGGTGGCATAGCCGCCAAATCGTCGAGGATCGAAGGCGCGCATGGAAATATCTGAAGAGCCATGGACCATCCAGCGGGCCAGCTCACGGGTTAATCCAGGGCCCCACCCGATTCCAATCTGGGTGCCGCAGCAGCACCAATAATTTTTAACGCCCGGCGCGGGGCCGATTAGCGGATTGCCGTCCGGAGGATGAGAGATAGCACCGTGAACATCACGCTTAATCCCGAGCTCTGCAAAGATGGGCATACGGCCCCAGGCATTTTCCAGCCAGGGCATAACCCGATCATAATCCGCTTCAAACAAGTGGTTTTCTGCGTCCCACGGACAATGGTCGTCCCAAACCACATTGGGGTTGGCTTTTTCGTAAATACCGATGAGCCCGCTTTTCTGCTCCATGCGGATATAGCCGGAAACCAGCTTGTCATCGCGAATAACCGGGAGTTCTTTCTCGAGTTCCATAAATTCGGGAACGGTTTCGGTGATGAAATAATGATGGGTCATGGAGGTAGTCGGAATATTGACGCCGCTCCACTCCCCGATCTGGCGGGCATACGTACCGCCGGCATTGACAACATGTTCGCAAACAATGTCGCCATGTGCCGTAGAAACCTTCCATTCACCGCTTGGCAGCTGCTTAACATCGGTCGCCTGACATTGGCGGATAATCTTGGCGCCAAGCTGTCGGGCCCCTTTAGCGAGCCCCATGGCCACGCCGGACGGATCGGCATGTCCATCATCGGGCGTATGCAATGCGCCAATAACGCCGTCCAGATTATAAAAGGGATGAAGCTCCTGAATCCGAGCGGGTTTTACGAGCTCTGAATTAAACCCAAGCGCAATATTGACGGACCGCGTGAATTTCAACCAGTCCA
>CAYQNQ010000059.1:0-6110 GCA_964418815.1 uncultured Hellea sp. | reverse complement strand
ATAACCACTCGCGCGGTCGACGGTACAGGTTGCGACGGTCCTGCCATATGAATCTCCCAAATTTTGTCTGGACAGAATTATGATACAAATGTACCACGGTCAATCATGAATGATATAAATGTACCAAATACTGCGGGAGGAACTGACGCGATACTCGCGCGGCTGGCCCAGAATTTGGATGAATTCAGTCCGCAGCTCAAAAAGGCTGCGGGATACGTTCTCGATAATCCCAATAATGTCGGTGTTTCGACAATCCGCGAGATTTCCGATGCCGCAGACGTCACGCCAAACAGCTTTGTCCGATTGGCTAAATCCATTGGGCTGGAAGGCTATGAGGAATTAAGAGAGCCATTTCGCGAAGATATTCGTAGCGGAACAGTCAGCTTTCCCGACCGGGCCCGCTGGCTTCAATCCCTATCCCGAAGCGGACAGCTGGGCCCGCTTTACGCAGATATGGTGCAATCGGTCATTTCAAATCTCGAGATCACTTTCTCCAATATCGACACGGAAATGCTGACCAATGCCGCGGATGCAATCTGGCAATCCCGTCAAGTTTTCACTTTGGGCGTCGGTATCAATAATTCCAATGCCCGAAATTTCACTTATTTGGCCTCGACCGGGATGGTGAAGTTTCACGCTATTCCCCGCGCCGGAAGTACGGCCACGGATG
The DNA here is from genome assembly GCA_964418815.1 of uncultured Hellea sp. GTDB lineage: Bacteria > Pseudomonadota > Alphaproteobacteria > Caulobacterales > Maricaulaceae > JACOMS01. The sequence continues at coordinate 5,440 of CAYQNQ010000059.1, read as the reverse complement.
ACTTGGCGTGGGCCGACGAACGCGACACGGTCATCGCCATAACCTGCGCGCCCTATAGACAAGAAGTCGTGACAGCCGCTCGTATTGCCAAAGAACAAGGTATCACTTTGATCGCGATTTCTGACAGCGCGACCTCCCCGATTATCCGAATAGCAGATCACGCTTTTCAGGTGGCCCATGAAACACCGCAGTTTTTCCCCTCATCCGTGGCGACCATTGCGCTTCTCGAAACCTTACTTTCTTTTGTGATTGCCCGCTCTGACGCTAAAATTGTCGACCGGGTCGATGCTTTCCATAGCCGGCGCCATGAATTAGGGATTTATCACGATGAATGATCCCGTTCTGTCATTAGAAGCGAAATATTACACCGATCCCGCGATTTACGAGATTGAGAAGAAACATCTTCTCGCGTCCACCTGGCAATTTGCTGGCCATGTCAGCCTTGTGGAAAAACCTGGCGACTATTTCACTTTTTCAGTGGCCGGCGAAAACCTCTTTTGCATAAGAGGCAAAGACAATAAAATTCGGGTATTTTATAATGTCTGTCAGCACCGCGCCCATGAACTCGTAAAGGGCACCGGAAACACTAAGCTGTTAGTTTGCCCTTATCATGCCTGGACCTATGAGCTGGGCGGAAAACTGCGATCAGGCCCCAACATTCAGTCCACGCCCGGATTTGACCGCAGTAAAATCTGCCTCAGCTCCGTACAGGTTGAAGATTTTCATGGATTTCTCTTTGTCAATCTCGATGAAACCGCCAATCCCATGGATGACTGGTTTCCAGGCGTTCGGGCGGAGCTCAAAAGCTATGTGCCGCATATCGAAGATTTGTCGCCGGTGGAATATGTCGAAATACCCGAAAAGACCAATTGGAAAATCTCGGTTGAGAACTATTCAGAGTGCTATCACTGCTCTCGCAATCACCCGACCTTTTCAACCGGCGTGATTAAACCGGAAACCTATGATATTCAGCCTCAAGGCTATTGCCTGCGCCACACGACGGAATGTCAGGATGATTTATCCGACATGACCTATCCCATAGATTTGGAAGCCAATGATAAGGCTGGCAAGTACTCCAGTTGGTTCCTCTGGCCGCTCTTTTCGTTTCAAGTTTATCCCGGCAATGTGCTGAACACCTATCACTGGCGCCTTGGAAACTCTGTCGATGAAGTTATTCTGTATCGCGGCTGGTATGCGTTTGACGCAGAGAGCGAAAAAATTGCCAAACAACTGGCCATACAGGACAGAGAAACAACGGTTGAAGAAGATATCCATCTAGTCGAGTCTATTCAGCGCGGAATGAATTCAAGAGGTTACAAGCCAGGGCCTTTAGTGCTGGACCCGAAAGGCGGCGTGAATTCAGAACATTCTATTCGCGCCCTGCAGCAATGGATGAGAGAGGCTGTCGATGGCCATTAGTCAATCTCGCATCCAGGGACGCTGCTTTTGCGGAGATGTAAAATATGAGACAAATTCCGGAATGTTATGGGCCGCTTATTGCCACTGCGAAGATTGCCGGCGCATTGCCAGTGCTGATTATGTGAGTTGGTTTGGAACCTTGCGCAGCGAGCTTAGCTGGACCGGGAAAAGGAAATTCATTCAATCCTCAGAAAAAGTGGTGCGGAGCTTTTGCGAAAATTGCGGCGCGCCCATGTCGTTTGAAACTCAAGTTTTCCCGGAAGAATCCCACCTATATGCCGCAACGTTAAACGACCCGAGTATTTACGAGCCGCAAGCCCATGTTTTCTGGTCGGAAAAATTGCCATGGCTTTCTATTTCCGACGACTTACCCAAACACCCAAAAGGGCTGCAGCATGCCGCCTCGAACGGCGAGCGGCTCTTGTGAAAGACAGAAACTGATGAGCGTAAAAAAATATTACAAAAACTATATCGACGGTAAATTCGTTGATGGCGGCGCAGGACGCATAGATGTGGACGATCCCGGCACAGGTAAAAAGCTTGCCGAACAGGCCGTTGCCAATGCCGCTGATGTTGACGCGGCAGTCGCGGCGGCTCGCAGATGTCACGAGAGCGGCGTATTGTCGGATTTAAAACCAGTAGAGCGCGGCCGTATGGTCTGCAAAATCGGCGAGTATCTTCTCAAGCACAAAGAAGAAATCGCAAAAGTTTTAGCGCTCGAAGCCGGCAAACCTCTATGGGAAGCCGTCATGGAAGTAGAAGGCAGCGCTCTTTATTTCGAATATTATGGAAATCAGGCGGCAACCGTCGAAGGCCGCTCTATTCCACTGGGCAAAAATTATTACGACTTCACCACCTATGAACCGCGCGGTGTCTCGGCGCAGATCATTCCGTGGAACTATCCCATGGAAATGACTGCTCGCGGGATTTCCGCAGCTTTGACAACCGGTAACGCGGTGGTCGTTAAATCCCCAGAGCTCGATCCCCTCACCCATCACTATTACGCCAAAGCTGCCGAATATGCGGGATTCCCGGCCGGCGCGATAAATCTGATATGCGGACATGGCCATGAGGCCGGGGCGGCTCTTTCCGCCCATACCGGTATCGACCAAATCGTCTTCACAGGTTCCGTGCCGACAGGCATCGCGATCGCAACAGCCGCCGCGCAAAATGTTGTGCCTTGCGTTTTGGAACTCGGCGGGAAATCAGCAGCGATAGTCCATGCAGACGCGGATATTGACAATCTGTTGGATAGCGTCCGATGGGGCATTTATTTTAACGCCGGTCAGGTCTGCTCAGCTATGTCGCGTATGGTGGTCCACAAGGACATTCACGACAGGGTTTTGGACGGAGTGGTTGATATTGCCAAATCTTTGTCTGTCGGCCCGGGCATCGATCGAACAGAATTCGGCGCAAATATGGGCGCAATGATTTCGAAAAAACAAAGAGACCGGGCGGCGGAGATTGTGGGTAAAGCCCGGCAAGAAGGCGCAACAATCTCGGCGGGCGGACGCCCATTGAATAATGATGGCTTTTTCCTCGAACCCACAGTCATTAGCGATGTCTCCCGGCACATGGATATCGCTCAAACGGAAGTCTTTGGTCCGGTCCTGTCCGTGCTCCAATTTGAAGATGAGAAAGACGCTATCGATATTGCCAATGATAGTGAATACGGGCTCGTCGGCGGTGTGTTTACGCAGGACATAGACAAAGCCATGCGCATGGCAAGACAGGTCCGAACCGGACAGATTTTCGTCAATGAATGGTATGCGGGCGGCGTCGAGACGCCCTTTGGCGGCTTTAAAAAATCCGGCTATGGCCGGGAAAAAGGGCGCGAAGCGCTCATGAATTACGTACAAACAAAGAATATCGGCATAAGGATTGGATAACATGAAAGACAACCTCTTTGAAAAAGGCCTGGAAAAGCGCAAAAGTGTTCTGGGCGCGGAATATGTCGAGAAAAACCTCGCTAATGCCGATGAGTTTTCACGGCCCTTTCAGGAAGCGATGACGGCCTGGTGCTGGGGCTTTGGCTGGTCAGATGAAGTCATTGATCCCAAAACCCGATCCATGATGAACCTGACCATGATTGGCGCTCTCGGCAAAATGCATGAATGGGAGCTTCATTGCAAAGGCGCCATTAAAAACGGAGTCACCAAGGAGGAGCTTCGCGCTATAATCCACGTTATCGCCATCTATTGCGGAGTCCCGCAATCCCTGGAATGTTTCCGCGCCGCCCGCCGCGCCATGGAAGCCGCAGGCATGGAATAAGCAATAAAGTCCTTCGACTACATCATTGTGGGCGCTGGATCTGCCGGGTGTATTCTCGCTAATCGGCTGACCGAGGACAGCCGCGACACTGTCGCGCTTATTGAAGCCGGCGGAAGCGATAATTCCATACATGTCAAAATGCCGGCGGGCTTCGCTACGCCTATGAATAGCGAACGCTTTAATTGGGGATTTAACAGCGAACCGGAACCATTTCTCAATGACCGAATAATGCCGTGCAATCGCGGCAAAGGTCTGGGCGGTACCTCTTCAATCAACGGCATGGTGTTTGTGCGCGGTCACCCGGAAGATTTCAATGAATGGGAGGCGGCGGGCGCTGAAGGCTGGAACTATGAAAACTGCCTGCCTTATTTCAAAAAACTGGAGAGCTGGAAAGACGGCGGAAACGCCTTTCGAGGCGGAAACGGTCCCGTGGCCGTTAACGGCGGAAACGACATGCGGTTTTCTCCGCTTTATCAGGCTTTTATAGAAGCCGGCATTTCCGCAGGCTATCCGCGCTGCCCTGACTATAACGGCGAAACACAAGAAGGCTTCGGCCCCATGCAGATGAATGTGGACAAAGGCATTCGCGCTTCAACAGCTCGTGCCTACCTCAAACCCATTCGCAGTCGGAAAAACCTGACCATTTTCAAGAACACACTGACCCGGAAAATTAATTTTGACGGCTTGAAGGCCACAGGAGTCGAAACCAATCAGGGACCATTCACGGCCCGCAAAGAAGTTATCCTTTGCGCCGGGGCGGTCGGTTCGCCGCAGCTCTTGCAGGTCTCCGGTATCGGTCCGAAATCTGTTCTAGAACAGGCAGGCGTTTCGATTCGGCTGGACCGGCCCGGCGTCGGCGAGAACCTAACAGACCATCTGGAAGTTTTTTTCCAATATAAATGTTCGCAGCCCATCAGCCTGAACGGTAAGCTCGGACCATTGAGTAAACTCATGATAGGCCTTCGCTGGATTTTTTTACGGTCTGGCCTTGGCGCGACCAATCATTTTGAAAGTTGCGGCTTTATCAAATCATCGGATGAAAAATTATGGCCGGATGTTCAATATCACTTCCTGCCCGGCGCCATCAGCTATGACGGTAAAGCCGCCTTTAAAGGCCACGGCTTTCAAGTGCATGTGGGACCAAACAAGCCCGCAAGCCGAGGACATATCAGGATTAAAAGTCCGGAAATCTCTGTCCATCCGGCCATCCTTTTTAATCACCTCAAAGAAGACAGCGACTTAAAGGACTGGGTGCACACCATAAGAATAACGCGCAATATATTGCAGCAAGATCCGCTGGCGCCTTATCGCGAAAATGAAATTCAACCCGGGGAAGACATAAGTTCGGACGAAGCCATCATTGATTGGGTGCGGGCAAACGTTGAAACTGCTTATCACCTGACCTCTACTTGCCGCATGGGACAGAAGAACGATACAATGGCCGTGGTTGACAATGAATGCCGCGTTATAGGCCTTGAAAATCTTCGGGTCGTCGACGCGTCTATTTTCCCAACTATCCCGAACGGGAATCTCAATGCTCCAACCATGATGACCGCCGAGCGCGCCGCCGATATCATTCGCGGCAAAGTCTAGGGCGATTTTTAATGCATTTTGGCGCCATTGGGGACGGGCTTATCCGGCCCGGCCAATACAATATTCCCGTCCGCGTCGGAAAATCCCAATACAAGGCACTCAGACATAAAGGGGCCGATTTGCTTTGGCGGGAAATTCACAACCGCCATGACCTGAC
>CAYQNQ010000058.1:0-13771 GCA_964418815.1 uncultured Hellea sp. | reverse complement strand
TTTCCAATAAATTCTCGTAGCAGGCGAATGGTCTCTTGGCTTGCCCTTTAAATCCGCCCTGTTATGTTGCGCGGCCTTTAAAACTGAACGGGCCTTTGCGCATGCCTCAGACTTATCTGGATTTCGAACAATCCGTTGCAGAGATCAATCGCCAGATTGAAACTCTGGAAGCGGCGGGCAATGGCGATCCGGAACAAATTGCGGCTCTGAAAAAGAAGTCGCGCGAACAGCTCAAATCCGTCTACGCCAAACTCGGGGCCTGGGAGAAAACCCGCGTTGCCCGTCACGCCGGACGGCCCCATTTCAGTGACTATATCAAAGGCCTGATCACGGATTTCACGCCGCTGGCGGGAGACCGAAAATTCGGCAATGATTTTGCCCTTATGGGAGGCCTTGGAAAAATCCGCGGTCAGGGCGTTGTCGTGATCGGCCACGAAAAAGGCAAGGATACGGACAGCCGGGTTCATCATAATTTTGGCATGGCCCAGCCCGAAGGTTACCGCAAAGCGGTTCGCCTTATGGATATGGCGCAGCGCTTCTCGCTTCCGCTCATATCTTTTGTGGATACGGCTGGAGCTTTCCCCGGACGGGGGGCTGAAGAGCGCGGTCAGGCCGAAGCCATTGCCCGCTCTATCGACAAGGGGTTGTCCCTGACGGTTCCCTATATAACAGTCATAACCGGCGAAGGCGGGTCCGGCGGCGCTGTGGCCATTGCCACGGCCGACACGGTCATGATGCTGGAGCATTCCATTTATTCGGTGATTTCTCCGGAAGGCTGCGCCTCTATTCTGTGGCGGGACGGCAGCCGCGCCGAAGACGCCGCCAAAGCCATGAAGATAACCGCGCAGGATCTTAAAAGGCTGGGCGTGATTGACCGGATTATAAAAGAGCCCGTGGGCGGGGCTCACCGGGATCCGGACTATACGGTCAAAGTAACAGGGGCGGCCATTATGACCGCCCTCGAGGAGAGTTTAAACCTTTCGCCGAAAGAACGGGTCAAACGGCGCAAAGAAAAGTTTCTAAATATCGGTCGGAGCCTGCTCTAAAAGCCCGCTGCGACGCCCGCACCGAAGAAGAGCTTCTCTCCGCCCAAATCCAGATCAATTACACCATTGGTGATTTCAGGGCTACCAATGAGTGCATCTTCTGAGTTGATCGCATAATTAGCCCCAACATAGGCGGATACATCATCTGTAAAAGCGTAACCCAAAGATGCAGAAAGTTGACCCCATTCGTAACCTGCGCCATTTTCTCCATCGACCAACCCCGCCGTCAATCCAAGATCCAGCGAAATCTTATCCGAAAGTGATTGGGAATGCGCCAGGTCTCCCTGGATAGTGAAAGCTTCGAGTGTGAAATCATAGTAACCGTAAACACTGGGCGAAAGTACGGTGTCATAAGAAAGCCCGGCGTAAACTTCATATGTGCCCGCAGCTCCGTCATTTGTCGCAAAAAGACTACCGCCTTGCGGATAGTGATAATAAGTAATTCCGACATCCGCTGAGAAATCGTCTGACAATGATAGGCCGTATCCAGCATACAGATCCAGTTCATCCGCTGCCGCAATGGATGTATCTCCAATACCCGTGGAGACCCAAGCACCGACATAAGCATCCCCGAACGAAACTTCGACGCCCGGCTGAATTGCGCTCTCTGCGAGGCTCACACCGCGAAATACGTAGTCTGTTGTGTAGTCAATAGATGTTGAAACACTTACATCACCTGCGACAGCGTTGGCCGGCAACATAATTGCGCTTGACGCCAGCATTGCAGTTAAAAGAATCTTTTTCATTTTTGTCTCCAGCTATGCGCCGCTCTTTTTGTGGCGCTTAATTCATTCAGCTGAAAAACAGGAAAAAGCGGGTGAATTCGATGGAAACCTGACGGAATCGGACAAGCGTGGTGCAAAAGGCGCACAATTGTGCGCTCGCGCCCATTTTTGATGCAATTTAGGTTTTAAACGGCTTAGGCTTTACCGTGACAATGTTTGACTTTGTTCCCAGATCCGCAAGGACAAGGGGCATTTCGGGAAATGCCTTCAAGCCGAGCCATATCAAATCCATCATCAGCCGTAGGCGTAGCCCCGCTCTGATTGACCATTTCCATGGGCGACCTGGCCTGCGCGGCGGCGGCCTGCTGCTGTTGCTGGGCCTGTTGTTGCCGCTGGACCTGAACATTGATCAGGAGGCGGTTAATGGCCTGGGTGACGCCTTCGCGGAGATCCGTCAGGAGTGTATCAAACAGGGTGAACGCCTCGGACTTATATTCGTTTAGCGGGTCGCGCTGACCATACCCGCGAAGACCGATCACGGATTTCAGCGCGTCCAGATGCTGTAAATGTTCCCGCCAATTGGTGTCGATCACTTGCAGCAGCACTTGCTTCTCTGCATTTTTATAGGCGGCCTCGTCGACCGAACCCGAAAGCTCGGTGACCATTTGGTCGGCGGTGTTTGTCAGGCGCTCCAGCATTTCCTCATCGGCAATACCTTCTTCCGCGGCCCAATCGGCAAAGGGTAAATCCATCAAAAGAACTTCGCGGGATTTTTCGCTCAGGCCTTCCAGATCCCATTGCTCCGCAAAGGCACGTTTCGGGACGTGCTTTTCAATCAGGTTTTCGCAGACTTGATGGCGGAAATCCTCGATCACATCAGAGACATCATCATCGGTCATGAATTCAAGACGCTGTTCGAAAATCGTCTTGCGCTGATCATTCATGACGTCATCATATTTGAGTAGATTTTTTCGAATGTCGAAATTCCGGGTTTCGACTTTAACCTGGGCGCGCTCAACCGCTTTAGACATAAACCGGTTGGTCAGGTTTTCACCTTCCTCCCAGCCCATTTTCCCCATCATGTTTTTCAGACGGTCCCCGCCGAAAATCCGCATGAGGTCGTCTTCAGTGGAGAGGTAAAATTTGGAACGCCCCGGGTCTCCCTGACGACCGGATCGGCCCCGCAGCTGATTGTCAATACGGCGGCTTTCATGGCGCTCCGTACCCAGAACATAAAGTCCGCCCGCTTCCAGAGCTGATTTCTTGAGGGAATCGACTTCGGATTTAATATTGGATTCAATGCGTTCCCGTTCCGATGCAGTTGCGTCTTCGGGGATTTCCGCGGCCACGCGCATATCGTAATTGCCGCCCAGCTGAATATCCGTTCCCCGGCCGGCCATATTGGTGGCGATTGTCACCTGTCCCGGAACGCCGGCCTGCGCAACAATGGTCGCTTCCTGTTCGTGATAACGGGCGTTGAGGACCTGATGCTCTATCCCGGCTTCGGTCAGCGCATCGGACAGACGTTCGGATTTCTCAATAGACACCGTGCCCACCAGCATAGGCTGGCCCTTGGCCTGACATTCTCTGATATCCGTAATAATCGCGCCGAATTTTTCCCGCTCGGTCCGATAAATGACGTCGTCATCATCCTGTCTCTGAATGGGTTTGTTGGTGGGAATGACCAAGACTTCGAGCTTGTAAATATCGTGAAACTCGGAAGCCTCGGTTTCCGCCGTGCCGGTCATACCGGCCAGCTTGTCATAAAGGCGGAAATAATTTTGCAGCGTCACCGACGCGAGGGTGACATTTTCGGGCTTGATCTCAACCCGCTCCTTGGCCTCGATGGCCTGATGCAGACCATCAGACAGACGGCGGCCTTCCATCATTCGGCCGGTAAATTCATCGATCAGGACAACCTGTCCGCCTTTGACGATATAATCCTTGTCCGGAACAAATATTTTATGAGCCTTCAAGGCTTGATTGATATGGTGGACAATAGTGACATTTTCCAAATCATAGAGGCTGTCACCCTTTAGAAGGTCAAGCTCCCGCAATATACCTTCAATCTGTTCATTCCCCTGCTCATTAAACGATGCGGATTTGGCTTTCTCGTCAATTTCGTAACCTTCCTCGGAAATCCGCGGGATAATCTCGTCTATGCTGGTATAAAATTCCGAGCGGTCATCTGTTGGGCCGGAAATGATGAGCGGCGTTCTGGCCTCATCAATCAGAATAGAATCGATTTCGTCGATAATGGCATAGGCATGATTGCGCTGCAGCATTTCTTCGACGGAATATTTCATATTATCCCGTAAATAGTCGAACCCGTACTCATTATTGGTCCCGTAGGTAATATCGCATTCATAGGCCTGCTTCCGGGCCGGATCCCACGGTTCGTGATCATTAATACAGCCCACAGTCAGGCCGAGAAAATTGTAAATCTGTCCCATCCACTCGGAATCCCGTTTAGCCAGATAATCATTCACGGTCACGATATGGACGCCCTTGCCTGGCAGGGCGTTTAAATAAGCGGCCAGCGTGGACACCAGAGTTTTGCCCTCTCCCGTGCGCATTTCAGCGATTTCGCCCCGGTGCATGGTGACCCCGCCGATCAGCTGAACGTCATAGTGGCGCTGACCCAGTGTTCTAACGGCAGTCTCTCTGACCGTCGCGAAAGCTTCCGGCAATATATCGTCCAGAGTTTCTCCGGCGTTTAGGCGGTCCCGAAATATTCGGGTTTTGTCTTTGAGCATATCATCTGTCATCGCCTGAAACTCGGGCTCCAGACTATTGATCCGCTTAACCAACGGGCGCAGTTTTTTGAGTTTTCGGTCGTTTTCAGTGCCGAAAATTTTCTTCGCTATACCGAGCATGCAATCTCCTGACGCGTGTCCTGATGGTAACCGGGCGCCTTCTGTACGAATTCTTCGGGGGTGACTTAGGTATGATGGTGCGGTAAGTCAATGAACCGCTGAACTCTAACCGAAAATTAACGCATGTTTGAGCCTTCCCAAAATGGTGCTGTTTCCAAGCAAAAAATGCTGTTTATCGGCCTGATTTTTGTATTAGGACTGTCCCTTTTGTTTGTTGCGGCGCAGCAAAACGGGCCGAAAAAACCTGCCGCTGACAACTTTTCAAACCAATCAGGCCAGGATCCGGTTGTGGCCATATTGGGCGGGGACCCTATTACGGAAAGCCAGATAGAGATGGCCAGCACCTATTACAGCGCCAACCTCAAGGGCGGAAAAGTTGAGTTGACCCGTGAACAGGTCTTGGAACGCCTAGTGCAGCAAAAATTACTGTCAAAGCTCGGGGAAACTCAAAAGCTCGCCGAAAATATCGAAACACAAAACCGCCTTCTATTTGCCCGGGAGCAAATTCTGGCTGAAGAAGCGGTCGCCGATTTTTTAAAAGACGCCGTCAGCGAAGCAGACATCACCGCTCATTACGAAAAAGAACGGCAAATCCTGACAAGCCGGATTCAGATAAAAGCGCGCCAGATAGTCTTGCCGGACGCCGCCACGGCCAAAGAAATACGGCGACGGCTAAAAGGCGGCGAGGCGTTTGCGTCTCTGGCTTTAGCCTATTCCATTGACCGGGCCAGCCGAGAGGCGGGCGGGGATCTTGGATATTTAAACCAGGATATGCTGGATCCGCTTTTATCAAGCCAGATATTCGCCTCACAAGACGGCGCGCAGCTTGAGCCTTTTGAGACTCCGCAAGGCTGGCATGTGGTTGAGGTGATAAACCGCCGAAAAACACCCATTCCGGGTCTCGACGAGCGCCGGGAAGATATTATACAGCTATTGCAATCCCAAAAACTGCAAGCCCGTCTGACAAGACTCAAACAGGATGCAAGACTTCAAATACTGGATAATCCGGAAAACAACGACCAAATTCAAGACTGATTATGACTGTTTCTCCCTTTGCGCCCACGGCCTTTCCCCATATGCCCCCCATTGCCGGTTTCGATATGGCGGTTGCGGAAACCGGTGTCCGCTACAAAAACCGCAATGATCTCTGGATTCTCAGAGGCCAGCCCGGCACGCAGGCGGCAGGCGTGTTTACCAAAAACCTCATGCCCGGTGCGCCCGTCACATGGTCCCGCCGCGCTCTGCTGGCACCTGATAATCCGAAGTCACCCCGAATTCTCATTGTGAATTCCGGGAACTCCAATGTCTTTACCGGACCTGCCGGCGATAAAGCCGCCGCACTGAAAGCCGAAGTTGCACAGCGGGTTTTCGGGGCCGATAAAGAGGCGGTTTTGATTGCCTCTACCGGCGTGATTGGCCAGCCACTGGACGTTTCTAAAATTGTCAGAGCCATGCCAGATCTGCCCGTTCAAATGGCAACAAATGGCTGGTCAGCCGGCGCCCATGCCATCATGACCACGGATACCTACGCCAAAGGGGCGACGGCGGAAGCCAAAATCGGCGATACAGTTGTGACAATCAACGGGATAGCCAAAGGCTCCGGCATGATCGCGCCGGATATGGCCACTATGCTGGCCTTTATCGCAACGGATGCCAAAATTTCCCAATCGGCGCTTCAGTCTATATTGGCGGGATTTACCGAGCTCACTTTCAACGCTATTACAGTGGATAGCGATACATCCACATCGGATATGGTCCTGCTATTGGCCAGCGGCGCGGCGGATCATGTGGAAATTTCCAACCCTCATGATGCCGCGCTGGGCGACTTTAAAAACGCGCTTCTCAGGGTCATGCTCAGCCTCGCCCATCAGGTCATTAAAGACGGGGAGGGGGCTAAAAAGTTTATCGCTGTTAACGTTTCCGGCGCCGTATCAGATGAGAGCGCGCGGAATATCGCTATGAGCATTGCCAATTCCCCTCTGGTTAAAACGGCCATTGCCGGAGAAGACGCCAATTGGGGCCGAATTGTCATGGCCGTTGGTAAATCCGGTGAGCCAGCGGATCCGCAAAAACTAACCGTGGCGCTGGGGCCTTATTCTCTGGCGGTGAACGGGCAGCTCGCCCCGGAATATCACGAATCCCAGGGTGCCAAATATATGAAACGGGATCATCTGGACATTAATGTGGATCTGGGACTAGGTAGCAGCACCTATACAGCCTGGACCTGCGACCTTACCCATCGTTATATTGATATTAACGCTGATTACCGAAGTTAAAGAAAAAAACCGCTATCTTACCATGAAATTAAGATTTTCCTGTCATGACTAACCCTGTGTTGCTGGTGGCTGCCTGTGCGCTTATCGATATGGATGGACGAATTTTGATGTCCCAGCGGCCAGAAGGTAAAGATTTTGCCGGGAAATGGGAATTCCCTGGCGGTAAAATGGAGGCGCTGGAAAAACCTGAACAAACCGTTGTTCGGGAACTCAGAGAAGAACTAGGTGTCGAGCCTTGTGAACGATGCCTGGAACCCTTCTCTTTTGTTTCTCATGATTACGGAGATTTCAGTCTTTTCATGCCCTTGTTTCTTTGCCGACAATGGGACGGGTTCGCCCGCCCCAAAGAGGGGCAAAATATCCGCTGGGTTTTCCCGGACCGGATTATGGAATTGGATCTTGTGCCGGCGGATGTTTCGCTGGCAACGGAAATTAGGGACCGGCTGCGCAGCGGCCGAACATGACGATGAAAAAGGGCTTTGAACTTTTGAAGGCTTACGGGCAAGACGATAGCGGCGGAACAGCTATCGAATATGGCCTGATCGCTGCATTGATTGGACTGGGTGTTATCGCAGGTCTCGGAGCTCTGGGCGGTAATAATACCGGTGCCTGGGATGGTTTGTCCAATAATGTGACCAGTATCCTCGGTTAATCTCTCTAATCTCGAATTTTCTTCAGCGCCTCTGACAGAGGGATCTTTGCTGACCCGGGCCGCAGGGGCTTTTGCTGACTTTCATGAGGCGCCCAGCCCGTCATCCATAAAATTTCAAAATCACTGATCATGGCACCCGTTTCGTTTCGGTCCGCATAATGCGCTTCGATCCGGGATAAAAAATCCCGCCCTGAAAAACGCTTGCCCGCCAGAGTTTGGCCCGCCGCAGCCAAACAGTTTGTTTCTCCGATATCCCGCAAATCATCGGCCAATCTGTGCAGGCATCTATAGCTGGTTTTTATAACGTCCCGGTCAATAACCGGCTGCGCCAGGCCAGCTACGGCGAGCAGTCCCCCTGCCTGCTGCAAATTGATCATTGGCGCGACCCTTGGAATTGCCCCGCCGAATCTGTCCTGGTCGGCGCCAAAACAGGCCCGCCTAAGACCGAGCAGGCTTTCGCCGCCCACTATGGACGCCAGAAACAGACCATCCGGTTTTAAGGCGCGCCGCGCGGCCATAATAAGCGCGGGTATGTCATTGCGGCTTTGCAAAACGAGGCCTGATAAAATGAGGTCACAGCCCTCTGGTAGAGTCTGGGGCCAATGATCATAACTGATTAATTTTTTCGGATGTTTGGCCAAAGGCAATTGATCCAGAAATTGATCTTTAAACGCAGGGAGTCCGATGACGACGCCCGTTTCAAACCGCCGGTTCACATCCATGAGTTTTTCGGCGGCCATGACCCCAACCTGTTTTAGCAAAAACCCCTCGCCTTTCCCCGTGAAAAACCGCCGGACGGCCCGCGCGCGGCGCAAGGCGCGAAGGTCATGATTAAATATTTGCGGAGTCGCTTTGGTTTGGGCCATACTGGCCCCTATATGGAAAGTTCCGCCAAAATAAAACTTTTCAATCCGGTCAGCCGGATGATTTCGCGCGGGATTACGCCCGTGCTGGATATTGTACTCCCCTCGGCAGATCTTCTGGATCCCGTTCAAAGCAGCCCGGAATGGCTAAATATGCGCTATCTGGATGAGCCGTGCTGTATGCGCTGCGGATATCCGTTCGAATATCAAATGATCCCCGGACAGGACTGCGCTAAATGTTCAGTGAGCCCGCCGGTTTTTGATCAGGCCCGTTCGGCCCTTCAATATCACGAAGACAGCTGCGGACTGATTTTATCCTTCAAACATGGCGGGCGCACGGCCAATTTGGCCCGGTTTTGCCGACAAATGGTTCGGGCCGGACGAAGGTTCTGGCCGGAAACCGATGTGATTCTTCCCGTACCCCTACACGCCTCACGTCTAAAACAGAGAAAGTTTAATCAAGCGGCGCTTCTCGCCCGTAAAATCGGGCGGCTCACTCAAATCCCTTATGACCCGGATATTTTACGGCGCCACAGAGCAACAGCCTCGCAGGGCACAAAAACAGCGAAAGGCCGGTTTCGCAATGTCCGCGGCGCCTTTTCAGTCCCCGAGGACAAGCGGGCGGATCTGAAAGACAAAACCGTCGTCATCATTGATGATGTCTACACAACGGGCGCAACACTGGAAGCCTGTACGCGCGCGCTCAAAAGGGCGGGCGCGGCCAGGGTATTTGTTTTGACACTGGCCAGGGTTGTCAGGGACCAGGAAATCCCTACATAGGCGGCGATGCCGGTTTCTATTGGAGATAAAATGGCCAAGGTTGAAATGTATACGAAAATGATGTGCCCTTTTTGTGTTCGGGCCAAACAGCTTTTACAATCAAAAGGCGTCAAAATTATCGATATCCCCGCCTGGATGGACGGCAAAAAGCGCGCCGAAATGCGCGAGCGCTCCGGCGGCCGGAATACCTTTCCGCAAATCTTTATCGACGGCAAACATATTGGCGGCTGCGATGACCTTCACGCCCTCGACGCCAGAGGCGGGCTCGACCCTCTGCTCGCGAGCTGATCTTGCGCCTGGCCTGTATTCAGCTGCGCAGCGGCGCTCATATAGGCACAAATATCGAGGCCGCATCCCGGCTAATCCGCGAGGCCGCCAGCGAAGGGGCCGCGTTTATAGCCACGCCGGAAATGACCCATATCCTGCAGCGCTCGCCGAAAAAGCTGTTTGCCGCCATAAAATCCGAAGCCGAAGATCCGGGCGTTCAGGCGTTTGGAGCTCTCGCTCAAGAACTTGGTATTGATTTGCTCATCGGTTCTCTGGCCATAAAAACCGGCGAGCGGCGCGCGGCGAACCGCTCATTTTTGTTTGGAACGGACGGCAATATCAAAGCCCGTTATGACAAAATCCACCTGTTCGATGTGACTATTTCCAAAGACGAGACCTGGAAGGAAAGCAATGTTTATGACGCGGGCGCAAAATCCGTCATGACCAAAATCGGCCCCGCGCAATTAGGCCTGTCCATTTGCTATGATCTGCGATTTGCCCATCTTTACCGGCAATATGGGCAGTCGGGCGCGGACATTATCGCCGTCCCGGCAGCTTTTACCCGGCCCACAGGCAAGGCCCACTGGCACACACTTTTAAAGGCGCGCGCCATTGAAACCGGCTGTTTTGTCATCGCACCGGCGCAAGGCGGCGCGCACGAAGACGGCCGGGCTACTTTTGGCCATTCTCTGGTCATAGGCCCCTGGGGCGAGATCATCGCTGAGCTGGATCACGACGCGCCGGGTATTTTATTAGCGGATATTAACCTGGACGCCGTAAAAGAGGCCCGCCGGAAAATCCCGGCCTGGAATCACGAGCCGAGTTATACATGATTAAATATACGCTCATATGCGACGCGGACCACGCGTTTGAGATCTGGTTTTCCAAATCATCCGATTATGATGAACAGGCTCCCAAAGGCCTAATTGAATGCCCCTATTGCGGCTCCACCAAAGTGGAAAAAGGAATCATGGCGCCCAATGTTTCTACCTCCCGAAAAAAAGAGGCGGCGCAGGCAAAGCGCGCCAAAGCCATGACCCTGATGAACAATGCGGCCGCTAAAATCCGTAAGGAAATTGAGGATAATTGCGATTTTGTCGGCGAGAAATTTGCCGATGAAGCCCGCGCCATTCACTATGGCGAAAAACCGCAGCGGGCCATTTACGGCGAAGCCTCCCCAGGCGAAGCCGCCGCCTTGCACGAAGAAGGCGTAGAAATCGCCCCTCTGCCGGACATCCTCACGCCCAAGCCCAAGGGCAAGACGAATTAAAACCCATCCACCTTAGCTATCCGGTAACCTTTAGCTAAGCTTTGGCCTGTATTTTGGTTTTATGAAAACATTAACCATAATCCTCGCTTCCCTTTCCATGCTCTCGCTTAGCGGCTGCGCCATTGCGACCGCCGGGGTCAAAAAGGGCGATGAGCGCAATATGGCGCGCTCCATCCATGATATCTCTGCAGGACGGGCCATTTCCGCCCGCATGGCCCGCGCTTATGACTTTGATCTGGACAAGGTGGATGTTGAAGTGGCCGAAGGGATTGCCGTTCTGACCGGGCGGGTTCCATCTGAAAAGGACAGGACTGAAGCCGAGCGTATCGCGTGGAGCGGACCGAATATTGTTCAGGTCGGTAACGAAATCGCCATTGGCGGTAAAAGTAACATCATTCGCGGCGGTAAGGATACGGTTTTAGGGTCCAGGATTCGCACACGCCTAATCGCTGAAAAAGGCGTGAAAGCCCGCAATATCAATATCGAAACTGTGGACGGCAAGGTCTACCTGCTCGGTGTTGCCCGAAATTCGGCCGAGCTTGAGCGCGCGGCCTATATTGCCAGCACGACCAAGGGCGTCAAAGAAGTCATCTCTTATGTGAAAATCGCCAATCAGCCCGTGACAACAAATGCCAGTTTCGGCCCGCGCTCAGGGCCTGCTATTCCCCGTCCGTCCGGTCTCGATCCGTCAATTCCTATGCTGGGCGGCCCCCAAGCCGCGCCCCAATCAGCACAAAGACAGCTCCCGGATTTTCTGACGGCCACGCCGCAGCCTTCGGCCGGCGGCGCGCCGGCCCCCAATGAGCCTTATTTCCGGGATCCGGCCACAGGCGAGATTATCGTTTTACCGCCAGGCACTAAAACCATTCCCTATAAAGGTGTTCCTTTGAGCCCCAGCGCGCCAAAAGTTGGCAATGCGCCTTTTTACATTGATCCGTCTAATGGAAAGAAGGTTCAGATCGTCTGGACTGCCGATTAATTAAAGCCAAACGGCCTGAACATCCGGCTTCCAGCCAATGGTCGTTTTATTATCAGACATAATCACAGGGCGTTTGAGCAGTGTGGGGTGCTGCAATATTAAAGCGGCCGCCTTGGCATCCGTTACATCCGTTTTGTCCGCATCCGTCAGCCCCCGCCATGTGGTCGAGCGGCGATTAAGCACGGCCTCCCAGCCATGATCGGAAATCAGCTGATTGACAAAATCAGTATCAAGGCCGTCCGCCCGGACATCTGTTAATTCAGTCGAGTGACCGGCTGCCTTCAGGACCTTAATAGCCTTGCGGCAGGTATCGCAGGTCTTGAGGTGATAGATTTTCAGCGTCATGCCCGGTCCAGCATGAATTTTACCATGGCCGCGTAGATTTCCTCCCGGCAGACATCATTATGCATTTCATGTTCGCAATTATCCATGGGCATAAAAGTACAGTTTTTGGCCTGCGCGGCGAAGATTTCCGAACATTCAAATTTTGTCAGCTGATCGCGGCGGGCATGCATCAATAATAAAGGGGCCTCCCATAGCCCTGCATTGGCCTCGGCCCACTCTCCGGCCAGAATGATATCCGTGCCCAGACCCAAACTCATACTGGCGTGATTAAGGGGGTCCTGTTCATACATTTCCTGTTCTGCCGGTATGGTGGTCACCCGTGAGCCCACGATTTCGTTTTTTAGAATGAGGCCCGGGAAAAGCTTGCGCACCAAAATCGCGACGCTGCGGCGCCAACCAGGCAGCCGGTCTTCAGGCGGCCGAATGAGCGGCGCTGATACCAGAAACCCTTTTATGTCAGGCGCTTTTTTGAGGCCGTGATTCAGCACGATACCGCCGCCCATGGAATGACCATACAAAAACTGCGGAAGAGTGCCGAGCATCTCTTTGGCCGCATCCAGAGCCAAAGTCACATCGCCGAGGAGAATGTCGTAGGATTTGCATACGCCCTGCTCGGGCTCGGACAGGCCATGACCTTCCAGATCAATGGCAAATGTGGAGATTTTTTGCGTGGCCAAATGGTCCATCATACGCTGATAGCGACCGGAATGTTCGCCAAAGCCGTGAATAATCACCATCATGGCCTTGGGCGATTTCGCCCGTCTATAAATCCCGTGCCGGCTATGCCCGTTCACCGGGTTTTTCAGTTTTATTGCCTCAGCCATTGGCAGACATCTATATCCTTCACAGAGGGGTGACCAGTAATTTCTTGAAGGCAGCCCCGAACATCCCTAAATCCTAATATATGTCATTACGCATTGCTTTCCAAATGGACCCCATGGAAGGGGTCGATATTAACGCCGATACTACGTTTGCTCTGGCGGAAACCGCCATGGAGCGCGGTATGCTGCTCTATGAATATGCTCCGGAGCATCTGGTTTATAATGAAGGCCGGATACAGGCCTGGGCCCGGCCCATGCAGGTGCGCCGCAAAGAAGGCTCTCATGTGAGCTTTAAGGACCGCCGCCTGATTGACCTTGAAGACGATATTGATGTGGTCTGGATGCGTCAGGACCCGCCTTTTGATATGGCCTATATTACGGCGGCGCATATGCTGGAGCGGCTCAAGGGCAAGACGCTGGTTTGTAATGACCCGGAATGGGTCCGCTCCTGCCCGGAGAAAATTTTGCCGCTGGACTATCCGGAACTCATGCCGGAGACTCTGATCACCCGGCATAAACCGGCCATTGATGCCTTTCGCGAAAAACATAAGAACATCATCTTAAAGCCGCTTTTCGGCAATGGCGGGGCGGGCGTATTTCTCGTGCGCGAAGGCGACGGTAATTACTCATCCTTGATTGAAATGTTCACGGAAAGCTCCCGCGAACCGTTTATCGCCCAGGCCTTTCTCAAAGATGTGACCTTTGGCGATAAGCGCATTATCATCATAAACGGCGAAGCTGTCGGCGCCATTAACCGCATTCCGCTCAAGGGCGAGACCCGCTCCAATATGCATGTGGGCGGCAAGGCTGTTCCGACCGAGCTGACGCTTTCCGATATGCGCATTTGCGACGCCATCGGCCCCATGCTCAA
>CAYQNQ010000057.1:1918-13917 GCA_964418815.1 uncultured Hellea sp. | reverse complement strand
GTGACCCATATTGATGGTCTGGTTGTCGCCCGTTCCGCCTTTCATCATTCGGTCAATTATCGCTCCGTCGTCGTTCACGGCCATTTACGGGATGTGACCGACCGGGAAGAAAAAGAGCGGGCCTTGATCCTTGTGACTAACCAATTGCTTCCGGGCCGCTGGGACGAAGTCCGGCCCATGAGCGAGAAAGAGTTTAAATCGACCGGCGTGCTCGCGATGGACATCGAAGCCGCCTCCGCTAAAATCCGCACGGGGCCGCCCGTTGATGATGACGAGGATTATGACCTCCCGATCTGGGCAGGTGTTTTAGAGGTCGCGCAGACTTTGGGCGATGTGACGCCCGGACCCCGGAATATTTCCAAAGAGGTTCCCGGCTCAATACAGAAAGCCCGGGATCGATTTAACGGTGAGACCTAGCCAATCCCGCGCATATCCTCGCTTGGGTTTTCGCATTGAGCTAAAATTTTCATCTGCTCTATCAGAGAGCCAAAATTATCAGGGCTGAACGCTTTGCGTTCCGTTTTCAGGAGCTTTTTGCGCTTTTTCTTCTTTTCGATCAGCGACTCCAGTTCGGTCTCCCAAATTTCGATGCGGCTTTTAGCCATTGTTTCAGACTCTTTTGATGAAGCCCGGTCCAAAGATCCCTCATAGACCACAACACAAGAGACTGAAAATTCAACCTTGTCCGCATTTGAAGTCACATAATCCGGGTAATCAATCACATAGCCGGTTTCATCGGCCTGAGCGGTAACAGTCAAACTCCCGGCGCACAAAAATCCGATTGTCAAAATATGAATCAATTTCATCGATTTCCCCAATTGTTGGGTTTTTTAATACCACTGAATATTTCCTTCTGTCGAGGCAAAGAGGCAGATCAATTATTTCGTTTTTTCTGGTCTCCCGACACCGAGCTGTTTAAACTGCCCAAAAATGGGAGCGGGGAATGAAACGGTTTTTCAAAATTTTCGGACTCATATTTGTGGGGCTTGCGCTTTATCTGGCGTTTTGGCCCGTGGATATTGATCCGCAAAAATGGGACGCGCCGAAGGATAAAGGCTATACGGGCGATTTCGCGCCGAACACAAAGCTTGCCGGGCTCGACCTTATGGATATCGGCGATATTCACGGCCCGGAAGATGTGGACAGTCAGGTCATTGACGAAACTCTATTTCTGTTTGTCTCCTCGCAAGACGGTTTGATCCGTAAAATCAACGCCGAGACCAAAGACGTCACAACCCTAGCTGATACGGGCGGCGTACCGCTGGGTTTTGAATTTGACGCCGGCGGAAATCTCATCTTGGCCGACGCTTATAAAGGGCTGCTCTCTATTGCGCCGGATGGCACGGTCACAACTCTGACAAATGAAGCCGACGGCAAGCCCATTCTCTACGCCGATGATCTGGATATTGCGCCGAACGGCGTCATCTATTTTTCAGACGCCAGCACGCGGTGGGGCGCGGAGGCGGCGGGCGAAACCCTAAAAGGTTCGCTTTACGAAATTATGGAACATGGCCGCACGGGCCGTATCCTGGCCTATGATCCGTCCAGCGGCAAAACCTGGACGGTGATGGAAAATTTGTCTTTTTCCAATGGCGTCGCCATGGCCGACGACGGCCAAAGCATTCTGGTCAACGAAACCGGTGAATACCGCATTCACAAACATTGGGTGGCGGGCCCGAAAAAAGGTCAAAGCGAAGTCATCATCGATAATCTCCCCGGCTTTCCTGACAATATCAACCGGGCCCCGAACGGGAACTTCTATGTGGGCATTGTCTCCAAACGCTCGGCCTTTTTGGATGACTATTCGGATAGCACGTTCTGGCGAAAATTTGCCTGGCGCCTGCCCGAGGCCCTGCAGCCCAAGGCGGAAAACTACGGCTTTATCGTGGAAATGGATAGCGAAGGAAATGTCATCCAGACCTGGCAGGATCCGGACGGCGCCTATCCGACCACCACGGGCGCTCATAATCCGGGCGATGGCTGGCTTTATATTTCCAGTCTGACGGCGAGCAAGCTTGGCCGCCTAAAATTACAATAGTGAGACTTGAGTAGGAGAGAGATATGAAACGCGGACTGCAAATTGTTATGTTTATCCTCAGCCTGATCCCGCTTTATTTCGGGGTCACGGGGGTTATGAACGGGGCGGTGGACCTGAACGGAGGTGTTGCCGTTTCCCATGATCTGGATAATCAATTTCGCTATCTCTCGGCCTTTTACCTGATCCTGACATTTCTCATCTGGTACATGATTCCGAAAGTCGAAAACTATACAGGGATTTTCCGCATCGCCATATTGGCCATTTTCCTGGGCGGATTGGCGCGGCTTTATTGCTATATTTACTTGGGCGCTCCCCAGCAAAGCATGGTCGGCGGCATGTTTCTGGAGCTTGGCGCGCCGCTGCTGATTTTGTGGCAGGCCAAAGTCGCCAAAGATGCCCGGGTCGCTCGTTAATGGATAAACCCGTTTATAAACTCCTACTGGCCTATGAATGGGAGCTCTTTGAAGAAACAGGTGTTTTCCTCGGCACGCCGCTGGATTTCGCCGATGGTTATATTCATCTCTCTACCGGGAAGCAGGTCGTTGAAACAGCCCGGCTCCACTTCAAGGATAAAGGTGAACTGGTTCTCGCAAAATTTAACGGGGATGATTTGGGCGATAGCCTGATTTACGAATCCTCCCGCGGCGGGCAGATGTTTCCGCATCAATATGGACGCCTTTCGCGCGCGCAGGTGCGGCGACACTGGGTCTTGAAAGATTTAGGCAATGGGGAATATAGCTTTCCCAATGACTTTATATAAAACCGCCACCAAACTCATTCGCGTCCTGCCCGCTGAGCCGGCCCACCGCTTCACCATTAAGTCCTTAAAGGCAGGCCTGGGGCCTGTGACAACCCGAAAGCCCGATCCTGTTCTGGCTACCACCGTCGGCGGGCTTAAGCTTGATAACCCCGTGGGGCTGGCGCCTGGCTTTGACAAGGACGCTGAAGTGCCGGATGCCATGCTGGCCGCCGGTTTCGGCTTTGTGGAATGCGGCACGGTCACGCCGCGCCCGCAGATAGGCAATCCAAAGCCCCGCCTGTTTCGCCTGGCTGAGGATAAAGCCGTCATCAACCGGATGGGGTTTAACAATGGCGGGCTGGAAGTGTACAAAAAGCGTCTGCAGCGCCGAAAAGGTAAGCCGGGGATAGTCGGCGCCAATTTCGGTGCCAATAAAGACAGCATCGACCGCGTTGCCGATTATGTGGCCAGTCTGAAAGCTCTCTGGGGGCTGGCGGATTATTTTACCATTAATATCAGCTCGCCCAATACGCCGGGCCTGCGGGATTTGCAGGCCGAGAGCGCCATGGATGATCTCTTGGGGCGGATCGCGGAAACAAGGGCCGAGTTGACCGGCGATAATCCCTCACCGCCCATTTTTCTGAAAGTCGCGCCGGATCTGATCGAAAGCCAAATTGAGCAAATCACCAACCAAGCCCGAACTTATGGCCTTAACGCTATCATCGTTTCCAACACGACTATTGACCGGCCTGACAGGCTCAAGAGCGCACATAAGGGCGAAACCGGCGGTCTTTCCGGAGCACCACTGTTTGAGAAATCTACCCGTGTTTTACGCGAATTCACGGCGGCCGCCGATGGCCGAATTGATCTCATCGGCGTCGGCGGCATTGCAAGCGGGGCGGATGCATACGCGAAAATCCGCGCAGGCGCCAAAGCCGTGCAGCTCTATTCGGCGCTGGTTTATGCTGGGCCAGGCCTTGTCATGGATATTAGGCGGGATCTGGCCGCGCGGCTCAAAGCCGACGGGTTTGGGTCTATCAAAGAAGCGGCGCAGGCCGGCTGAGCGCCTATTTGGTCGCTTCTTTTGCGATCATATCCAGCGCTAGGGCCACATTGGGAACCGGGCCTTCGGCGGTTTTTAAATTATAAGTGTCCGCCAGAGCCTCAATGTTTGTGACCCGCACAAAAACTTTTCCGTCCTGTTCAAAGATCAGCGCCTTCATAGGCAGCTCCAGACCCATTTGCGGGTTTTGCTGCATCAGAAGCGTCCCGACCTTTGGGCTGCCAAACAAAACCAAATGGGTGCGCTCCAATTCCAATCCCACTGATTTTGCCCCTTTACTGTGGTCAATCTCGTTCATGACCATCAATTGCCGGGATTGAATGGCCCCGCGCAGCTTGCCCAGTGTGGCATCGAAATTATGCTGACTGACATAGACTTTCCCTGCAGGTGCGGAGGCTTCGGAGCCGCTCGCCGATTGTCCTCCATTGTTACAGGCCGGAAGAATACCGACGGACATCACAGCCAGTAGAGTTACACTTAATTTTTTCATGGTTCGGTCCTTATAAGCTCGTCTTTGTAATCATTGGGGCAGCCATACACCATGACATTAGGCAAAGCTTCCCAATTTGGGATCAGCGGAATCCGCGTACGCATTAACCCGCGATTTACTCCTCTCGTTCACAATCTCTTAACCTAACTTTCAAGCACGAGGATCTATGCCGCCGCCTTCAACTTCCATGAGCGCCCAATACCCGTCCGGGCAGGCTTACGACGCGCAATACGCGCAGGCTCTGATGGATGATCTGGATTCGCGGCCCGGCCTGCTGCGGCGGGCCCTGCTGGCCCTGCTTCTTCTGGGACTTGCCGTTCTCGTTCTGATTTCCGTTATGAGCTATAGTCCATACGACTCAACCGGCGATACGGCCGGACTTGGCAAAACCCAGAACATATTCGGGACTGCAGGCGCTGGCCTGGCTAATTTCGGACTGCAGTTCATGGGGTATGGCGTCCTGATTGCCGCGGTGCTGGCCCTGTTTTCAGGCTTCAAAGGTATTTTCTGGCCCAGACGACAAGTCCGGGGCGACCGGCTCAAATACACGCTTCTGGCCATGGGCGTCACCGTCTTTGGCACCACCGCCCTGTCCGGTTTTCCAATTCCGCAAAGCTGGCCCATGGCGACAGGGCTCGGCGGCTGGATCGGCGATAATATATTCCTCGGGCTGAAAAGCGTCTTTGATGTGTTTAACATCCCCATCTCGGGATTTCTGGTGACCTGTTTTGCCTTCATTCTGGCGGCCCTTTCATTGGCCCGGTTTACGGGCGTAGTCAGCAAGGATTTTCTAGATATCTGGGATGCGGTCCTGTTGGTTTGGGCCACAATCCGGGTCTGGTTTGACCGCTTTGCCGCTTGGGTGCGCGAAAAATTCGCTCGCAATTATGTGGACGAGGTGGAAGGCCCCCGCTCGGTTTCCGCGCTCATTCGCGATATCCCTGATGACCCGCAGCCTGATTATGTGCGCCAAAGCACCATCGCGCCCATCCAAAGAGAGACGGTCGAACCTGTGGCCGCGCCGAAACCGAAAAAGCGCAGACGGGTCGCCAAACCGAAAAAGCCGGAATTTCATTTCCCCGAAGGCGCCGACTATGTCCTGCCCGGCACCAATCTTTTGAAAACCCCGCCGCCGCGCAAACATCTGCATGATGATATCGCTCTGCGCCGCATGTCCGAAGACCTGCACCGGGTCATGGAAGATTACGGCATTAAGGGCGATATGGGCGCCGTTCGCCCCGGCCCGGTCGTCACCTTATTTGAATTTGAACCGGCTCCGGGGGTTAAATCCCAGCGCGTGATAAATCTGGCGCCGGACATTGCCCGAAATATGAGCGCGGAAAGCGCGCGGATCGCCGTCGTCCCCGGCCGCAATGCCATGGGTGTGGAGCTGCCCAATCGCCGCCGCGAAACGGTCTGGCTGAAAAACATGCTGGCCTCTGACGCCTATGTTAATTCCGAAGCCGGCTTACCGCTCATTATGGGCGAAGACATTGGCGGCGCGGCCTATGTAGCGGATCTTTCGAAAATGCCTCATCTGCTCGTCGCCGGGACTACCGGATCCGGTAAGTCCGTGGCCATCAATGCCATGATCATGTCGCTAATGTACAAGCTGACGCCGGAGCAGTGTAAGTTCATCATGATCGATCCGAAAATGCTCGAACTATCCGTTTATGACGGTATTCCCCATCTTTTAACCCCCGTCGTGACCGAACCGAAAAAGGCGGTCGTCGCCCTGAAATGGACCGTCCGGGAAATGGAAGACCGCTACCGCAAAATGGCGAAAGTCGGCGTCCGCAATATGGCGGGCTATAATGAAAAAGTCGCCGAAGCCCGGCGCAAGGGCAAGGTGATGACTCGCACAGTCATGACCGGTTATGACAAAGAAACGGGCGAGCCCACATATGAGGTTGAAGAGCTCGATTTTGAGCCCATGCCGTTTATCGTTGTGGTCATTGACGAAATGGCCGATCTGATGATGGTCGCGGGCAAGGACATTGAAGGGGCCGTCCAGCGCCTGGCGCAAATGGCCCGGGCCGCCGGTATTCATATGATCATGGCAACGCAGCGGCCGTCTGTGGACGTTATCACCGGCACGATCAAAGCCAATTTCCCGACCCGGGTCGCCTTCCGCGTCGGCTCCTCCATTGATAGCCGGACCATTCTGGGCGAGACCGGGGCCGAACAATTGCTAGGCAATGGCGATATGCTGTTCATGGGAACGGGCCGACCCCGGCGCCTCCACGGACCGTTCGTGACCGACGGCGAAGTGGAAAAAATCGCAGCCTTTGTCAAAGCCCAGGGCACGCCGAGCTATCTGGAAGAAATTACCGCAGAACCTGAAGAGGCGCTCGGCGGCGGCGATTCCGGCAGCGGCGAAGGTAATTCCCTGTTTGATCAGGCCGTGGCCATTGTCTCCAAGGACCGAAAAGCCTCGACCAGCTATATTCAGCGGCGCCTGTCCATTGGCTATAACCGGGCGGCGAACCTCATCGAACGTATGGAAGAAGAAGGCATGATCGGGCCATCAGGCGCCGGCGGCAAGCGGGAAATATTCCTGCCCGAGCAGGGCGGATATTAAGGAGGCACAAAAATGGAAAACCTAGGATCTTTTATCGGCCTCGTGGTCATCTGGGGCACCGTTTATCTGGGATATATCTTTTCCATGAAGCGCTATCAGGAAAGCGAATAAGCTGCATATTACGATAGTTGAAACGGTCGCAACCCCAATCAAAAGTTCGTGATATAACCATTCTGGTCATTTTAGCTTCAGCTTGATGCTTTTAATTCAGGCTCCATGAAAAATATTTACAAATATATTTATCTGGCAGCCATGCCCTTAACGCTCATAGCCTGTAGTGCAAATGAGCCTCCCAAAGCTGTACAAACCCCGCCCGAAATTAACAAGACTGATACCGAGGCCAAGACCGCCAAAATCCAAAAAGCTCAAACCGAAGCGCAAAGACAGGCTGCAGCCGCCGAGCAGAAACAGCTGACCGAATTGCGGGCTGAAAAAGAAGCCGCAGCTCAGGAAACAGCAAAATTAAAACAGGAAAAACTCATCCAAGAAAGACTCGAACAGGAAAAACTGGAAGCGAAAGCGAAAGCCGAAGAGCGCAGGCTGGCAGAGCAGGCCAGAATTGCTCAAGAGACCCGGTTGGCAGAAAAGGCGAGATTAGCAGAAGAGGTTCAGTTTGCAGAACAAGCACGGCTTGCAGAAGAAGCGCGATTGGTTGAGGAGGCGCGACTGGCTGAAGAAGCAAGGCTTGCAGAAGTCCGTCGCCTCGAAGCATTGAATACCCGCGAGACTGTTGTACAGACGCCAGAAATTACTCAACCTGCGCCCCTGCCTCCGACACCAGAACCTGTTACCGAGCCCCCCTCTATCAATGCGTCGTATAATTCATTTCTGGCTAAATATGTTGTCCCGCAAAACGGCATAAATCTCGTCGCTTATGACAAAGTAACGGCAACAGACCGCGCTACGCTACAGGCCTATATTAACCAGCTGTCTGCCATAAATATTGAGGCACTGCCCCGTGATCAGGAAATGGCGACTTGGTTTAATCTTTATAATGCCAAAACCATTGATTTGATTTTAGAGCACTACCCCACGAAATCCATTCGCAAAATCAGCCGTCCATGGAAGCGTGATCGTCTGGTTGTGAACGGCAAAAATATGAGTCTGGATGATATTGAGCACGGAACGGTACGTAAAAAATATGATGAGCCGCGCGTTCATTATGCCTTTAACTGCGCCTCTATCGGTTGCCCAAACATTAAAGCCACCGCCTGGGAAGCGGCGACGCTGGATGCCGATCTTTCCCGCGCGGCGCGAGATTTCATCGCCAGTAACCGCGGTGTGCGCGTCGATGGTGAGCGCATCATAGCTTCATCCATTTTCAAATGGTATAAAAAGGACTTTGGCGGGAACGAAGCTGCAATTCTTAGACATCTTCGCCAATATGCAACCGGATCCAAAAAGGCCGCACTCGACGCCGCACTCGATATTGCCAAGTTTGACTATGATTGGGATCTCAATATTCCAGGTTAAGTCCGCGGCGTTTGAGAATGGCAAAAGCCCAGGAACCCGAGTTTATCCCTTGAACCGCTTAAGGTCTTTGGCGGAAAACTGCCATTCCGGCGTATTCAGAAACACAAAGAAATCCGCACTATACCAAGGGCCGTGGCGGGTCTCATTGGGGTTTTTGAGAATGTGCATATCCTGCGCCGGCATAAAGCTCTGGGCCAATAAAAACATTTTCTTTCCGTCCGTGTTTTTGGCGACATCCATCACCATAACGGCGTGGCCGGGCAACCCTCCCAAGATAAAAACATCGCCCACCCGAATATCGTTTAGGGGCACGGACTCCATTTCCTTGCTGAGTGACAAGGTCCCGGCATAGGTAAAAATCGTGGTCATATATTTTCGAAAATTCTTATAAGAATTGTCAGCGGTTTCTTTCGCCGGCGTGAAGCTGACCTTGTTCCCGCGCACAACCGGCCTTCGCCCCTTTCGCCAGTCATCAAATGACACTCGGTCGCCGCTGGTGAAATTAAAGTGTATGTTTGAATAGTCGCTTCGGCTGTAATGATATTCGGCCTTGAGCCGCATGACCGCATCGGCGCATTGCTGCAAATCCCTCGAGCCCGTATCCAGATCTAAAACGGCATAGTGGCTGGCATGGGTTTTCACATCACCCGTGTGATAACGAACGGGGCTGCCGTCGACCTTTAAAGGAACTTGGCGCAGCCAATCGCAAAAGGATCCAGACGCGCATATTGTGCGTTCAAACCCCTCCGGCGGCTGGATGCGAGTTTGCAAGGCATTGGATTTGTCATAGTTCTCGAGCCAATGATATCCGGGCTCCGCCAATTGCGCACTTGCAGCGCCTGTCACTATCAGAGGCGCTGACAGAGCCACCAATCCTGGTAACAATATTCTCGTCAAAGACATTAGCCGCATGCCATCTCCACATGATTTAGGCGTGTTTTTAATCTTATGCCTCAAAAAGAGTTAAAGAAGAAATCCAAATAGCACTCAGCATTGGGTTTCAGACATAAAAAAACCGGACTGAAAGCCCGGTGCTTTAATTTGTGTCTGACGTTTTGTCTTATTTCATCGCCTTAACGCGCTTGTTCAAGCGGGAGACTTTCCGGGAGCCGGTATTTTTATGATAAACACCATTGGAGACGGCGCGCATCACGGCCGGTTCGGCCAGCTTAACGGCTGCCTGTGCAGCTTTTTTATCACCGGCTGTAATAGCGTCTTCGACCTTGCGAATAGCGGTTTTAACCTGTGAGCGGCGCGCTTTATTGACCTCGGTTTTACGGGCCTGAACGCGGACGGCTTTCTTAGCGGAGGCTGTATTTGCCATGTTATCCTCAAAAAATTAGCCCCGAATTCGGGGCCGGTAATCTTGTAAGCGGGGCCTATACGCCCGCGCGGCGAATTGGTCAAGCGCTACTTATTCTTAAAATGCGGCTTACGTTTCTCGATAAAGGCGGTCATGCCTTCGCTTTGATCCTCAGTTGTGAACATGCTCTGGAACAGGCGCCGTTCAAACTTAATGCCCTGCGAAAGCGAGGTTTCAAAGGCAATGTTCACGGTTTCCTTGGTCATCATGACAATCGGTAGGCTCATCGCTGCAATTTTGCGGGCGGCCTCTTCTGCCGTGTCCTGCAGCTCGTCTAGCGGCACAACCCTGGAAACAAGTCCGGCCCGCTCGGCCTCTGCGGCGTCCATCATCCGCCCGGTCAGGCACATATCCATGGCTTTAGCCTTACCCACGGCCCGCGTCAGCCGCTGCGTGCCGCCTATACCCGGCATAACCGCCAGCGTGATCTCGGGCTGGCCAAATTTGGCATTATCGCCCGCAATGATGAAATCGCACATCATAGCGATTTCGCAGCCGCCGCCGAGGGCATAGCCGGACACCGCTGCAATAATCGGCTTGCGAAACCGCTCTATGGCGCCCGCATATTTCTCAAACGGATCATCCTTATAAATGTCCAGATACCGGTTTTCCTGCATTTCCTTGATATCAGCGCCGGCGGCAAACGCCTTGTCAGAGCCGGTCAGGATAACGCAGCCAATAGTATCATCCTTTTCAAGCTCGGAGAGCGCCTGCGCCACTTCGGCCATCATTTCATTGCAAAGGGCGTTGAGCGCCTTGGGACGGTTTAAGCGAATTTTCGCCACACCGGCATCTTTGGTAAATTCAATCATTTCATAGGACATGGGCAGCCTTACCTCGTTTGGAAGCGGCTTTTAAATGACCGGAGAGATGATTAGCAAGAAGAATCGCCCGGCTATGTTAATTCTGGCCGGTTGCCATGTTCATAAAATTAGAAATTGCGCACAAATGGCTCTGTCGGAACAACAAACCCTTTGACGGACGGATCTATCTTAAAGCGGACCAGATCGTCATTCTTGTTTTTTGCCACAAATCCCATTTTCTTCATGGCTACACCCATGCCGGTTTTCAGATAGCGGGTAAGATCTCCGTCCCGGTCATAGCTGGGTGCCCGGCCGAATTTGCTGCGAAGAGCGGCGTTGGCAATCATATTGGCATTTTTAATGGCGGATTCACGGGTGGAATATTCCGTCGTCACAGAGACACAAAATGATGAATTATCCACACGGTGCGGCGAGTTCAGCGGCCACGTAATGGCCTGACCGGGCTGGAGATCATGAATCCTTGCCGCTTTATCAAATTCTACGTCATAGGGCAGATCATCGACCAGTTCATTCGTAATAATCGCTTCATAGTCCTGATCGGCAATAAATTTTTGCTCACGCGGATAGACCATAAGCCGTTTATCCCCGCGGATATGCCAAAGAATAGTCTCGGTTTTATCAAAATGATAAGGCGTCTGGGAAATGGGCGAGCTGATTAGAATGCCGCCTTTGGCATTATAGGACTTGCGGCCCACCTTTTCGGCCAGATCACCATATATGGCGTCGAGAGCCTTTTTATATTCAGGATGGATATTCATGGCTCTACGCACATTTATCCAAATCCGTCCGGCCTTGGCCGCATCCAGTAAAGTCTTTGCCGGGACGCCCCTAAAATCCCCGGTCATAAATTCATTGGGATAAAGTGTGTTTTTTTTATCGGACATGGAACAGACGTCCAGGTCTTTCGTTGGGTGTACTTCCAACAGACGGATCAAAGCTTCATCTGTGAACAGACCTGTACGCGCCAGATCATGACCAAAGGTCATGAATTCTTTTTGAAAGCTGCGTGTATGATCATCTGTCCAATCAGTCAGCATTCTCATTTATATTCTCCACCATTGACGCTTTTCGCCATTAACCCTGTAAACTAAAGGCAAATGGTTGATAATTGGTTGGGCGCGCGTATAGTTTTGGTTAAGGATAATTCCCCATGGCAGAGAGTTTCAGGTATCGTTTTGGCAAATCTTTAGGGCTGGTTTTAGTCATTGCCTATCTACTGGCGGCCATTTTGGGCGTTGGTGGATCCGCGCTCGGACTCGACCATCTCGTGAATTTTGGCGCCTGGTATTTCTGGGTGGGCGTTATTCTCATTGGATTACTGATTTTGCGGTTCATCCCGAGACCCTTTGATGTGGCCCTGCTCGCGCCTTTGGCGGTTTACGGCGGCGTACATCAACTCAGCCTGACATGGACTATGGCTGGTATCAT
>CAYQNQ010000057.1:0-1818 GCA_964418815.1 uncultured Hellea sp. | reverse complement strand
ACCCTACCCCTGACAGGATTTGCAATAAAATGTGGATCGGCCCGACTGGACAAGACGCTTGATATCCGCCCCGCAGGTTTTGCAGGGCTCCCCTTGGCGGCCGTAAACATCAAAACTGTGCTGAAAATAGCCAAGTCCGCCTTCCGTATTGGCAAAGTCTCTGAGTGAACTCCCGCCCGCCTCAATGGCCTCGGCGATGACATCTTTGATATGGCCGGTCAGGGTTTCCGTCTCGTCTTTTTTAAGGCGGCCGGCCATTCGCCGCGGAGATATTTTGGCCCGGTAAAGCGCTTCGCAAACATAGATATTTCCGAGACCGGCAATGACTCGTTGATCGAGCAGGGCGGATTTTATATTGGCCTTTTTGCCCTTCAGCGCCGATTTAAGCGCCGGTCCCGATAGAGAATTGGACAAAGGTTCCGGCCCCAAATGATCAATGCGGGTCGGCTCACCCGGCGCCGTCAGTTCCATAAAGCCAAAGCGGCGCGGGTCGTTATATGTCACTCTGGAACCGCTGCTCATCGTAAAATGCACATGATCATGTTTCGGGTTTGTATTGTGATTATGGACGAATTCGCCTTGTTGCTGCTCATCAATTGTGAACCGCCCGCTCATCCCCAGATGCAGGAAAAGACGATCCCCGGAAGACAGCTCGGCAATCATGAATTTGGCCCGGCGCGTGAGACGCTCCAATGTCTGGCCCTGCACGCGGGCAATAAACTCGGGATGAAAGGGAAAGCGCAGATTCGGGCGGTTAAGCTGAACGCGCTCAAAAACAAAACCCTCCATGACCGGCGAGAGCCCGCGTCTCACGGTTTCCACTTCGGGGAGTTCAGGCATTTTTAAGCCGCGGATTTAAACAGGTCATATGATGATTATACATTGGCCCGCGCACATCTCCAGCCCTCTCCCCCACCCATCCGCCCCTATTATCAGAATTGCCAGGTGGTTGGGCGGGGGAGAGGCCGGTCAAAACCGCCCGGACTGTCGCTGCGACGGGGTAACGTCTTTCAATCCGGGCAAATAAATGAAACAATAATAATATGAGCAAAAAGACCATAGATTTCGGTTATGACGATGTCCCTGAAGATCAGAAACAGGGCAAGGTCCGGGAAGTCTTTGATTCAGTTGCGTCAAAATACGATGTGATGAATGACGCTATGAGCCTGGGCATTCACCGGGTCTGGAAGGATATGGCCATCACCAAGGTCAATCCGCAGCCCGGCGAACTGCTCATAGATGTGGCCGGCGGGACCGGTGATTTGGCGCGGCGCTTTATCCGAAAGGCCGAAGAAAAACGCGCCCGCCGCGGCGGCGATGCGGCCAAAAAACAAACTCGGGCGATTATCTGCGATATCAATGCGGAAATGCTTCTGGCAGGGATAGACGAAATTAAAGACGCCAGCATGGACCTCACCCGGGTTTGCGGCAATGCAGAATGCCTCCCCTTCCCGGATAATACCTGCGATGCGGTCACCATCGCCTTTGGTATTCGAAATGTCACCCACAGGGACAAGGCCCTGTCCGAGTTTTTTCGCATATTAAAGCCCGGCGGACGTCTGGCCGTATTAGAGTTTTCAACCCCGCCCGAGAAATTCCTCCGGCAGATTTATGATGCTTATTCCTTTAATGTTATCCCGAAGCTCGGCCAATGGCTGGCCGGCGACGGGGAAAGTTATCAATATTTGATCGAAAGTATTCGCCGGTTTCCGCGCCAGGACGCCTTTGCCGACATGGTCAAAGAGGCCGGGTTTTCGCGGGTCAGCTGGCAGGATTATTCCGGCGGCATTGCCTGTCTGCACTTTGGTTGGAAGGTTT
>CAYQNQ010000056.1:8243-14038 GCA_964418815.1 uncultured Hellea sp. | reverse complement strand
CTGTTTTTTATCATCTCAACGGTTCTGTTGTTTGTCGGCCATACACATATTCGGCCCCGTATGAAGGGCGGCGAGCCGTCAGACCTCAATGACCGGGCCAGATCCATGATCGGAATTCGGGTTCGGGCTGTCAGTGATTTTGAGCTTGGCGAAGGCCGCGTACAGGTTGGCGATACACAGTGGCGCGCCCGTATTGGCGAAGGCAATCCCAAAGCCGGAGACGAATTACAGGTTAAATCGGTTAAGGGCACGACGCTGAACGTAGAGCCGTATATCGACCTTGGATAACCATCCGAATAGAAAAGGGAAGACCGCATTGATGTGGGGCGGTCTTCCCACCCTCTAAATTACCTGATTATTGTTGAACTGGAAAATCCGGGTTTTTTCAATTAAGCTGCCTCTTGGAGGGACAATATGGAAAATTTTTTAACACCTGTACTCGCGCTCATTCTTTGGACTTTGGTCATGTGGATGTGGATGTATAAGCGCCGAATTCCGGCCATGATGGCGATCACGAAAAACACGCAAGAATTTATTGATAAGCCGGAAATGAAAGACCTTATTCCGCCCAAAGCCAAATGGGCGGCGGATAATTACAATCATCTGCACGAGCAGCCGGTGATTTTTTATGCCCTGATGTTTTATCTCTATCTGACCAAGCTGACCCCGGATTGGTTGATGTATATGGCCTGGGCCTATGTTGTTATTCGAGTTCTGCACAGCTTAAGTCAGGTTACAACTAACCGGGTCATGGTGCGCTTTCCTTTGTTCGCACTGGGAAGTATTGTCCTGATGATTATGGCTTTCTACGCGGCCGGTTATCTCGTTGGGGCCGAGGCGGCGTGATTTATGGCCTATGATGAAGGCCTGGCGCAAATCATTGAAGATGACCTGCTGGAGCATGAAGGCGTCACATCCAAAAAAATGTTTGGCGGCCTGTGTTTTTTAAATCGCGGCCACATGCTCTGCGGCGTTCACAAATCCAAAGACAAGACGCAGGACCTGGCCATGTTTCGGGTCGGTCCTGCCCAATATGATACGGCTTTGAGTGTGGAAGGCGTCTCTGAACTATCCTTTACAGGGCGCGCTATGACCGGCCTGGTCGAAACGCCTTCAGATATATTCGAAGATGATGACCGGAGACGATTGCTGCTTAATATGGCACTGGATTTTACCGGTGGTTTACCGCCCAAATAAACTCGCCACACCTTGTCATTTTGTGTAAGCCTGCGCTTATGACAGAGCGACTCGAAATTATCAGGCCTGATGACTGGCATGTGCATCTCCGCGATGGCAACATGCTTGAAACGGTTGTCAATTTTACGGCCCATCAGTTTGCCCGCGCCATTGTCATGCCCAACCTGACGCCGCCGGTCACGACCGTCGAGTTGGCCCGTGATTACCGCAGCAGAATTAAGTCTGTTGTCCGCGAGAGTCTTAGTTTTGAACCGCTCATGACGTGCTATTTGACGGACGGAATTGACCCGGAGGAAATCCGGAATGGTTACGCCGAAGGCGTGTTTACGGCCGCGAAACTATACCCGGCCCATGCCACCACGAATTCTGCTCACGGCGTCACGGATGTGAAAAAAATCTATCCGGCATTGGAGGTACTCCAAAGCACCGGCATGCCGTTATTGGTTCACGGCGAGGTCACGCATAGCGAAGTTGATATATTTGATCGGGAAGCCGTATTTATTGACGAAGTTTTGATCCCGCTCATGAAAGACTTTCAAGGTCTAAAAATTGTCTTTGAACATATTACCACGGCCGAGGCTGCAGACTATGTTTTTGAAGGCCCGGAAAACCTTGGCGCAACAATTACGCCCCACCATTTGGAATTTAACCGTAACGCTATTTTCCAAGGCGGAATTCGGCCTCATTATTATTGCTTGCCCATCGCAAAACGGGAAAAACACCGTTTGGCCTTGCGCCGGGTTGCGACATCCGGCTCTTCCAAATTTTTTCTGGGGACAGACTCTGCGCCCCATGCTGTCGGCGCGAAGGAGGCGGCTTGCGGATGTGCAGGACTGTTTAATGCGCCCAGCGCTTTGCAGAGCTATCTCAAAACATTTCAGGAGGAAGGCGCATTGGACAAGTTTGAGGCCTTTGCCTCAATTAACGGTCCGAAATTCTACGGGCTTCCCGTGAACAACCAAAAGATCGTTCTGGAAAAATCGCCCGTCAAAATTCCCGAAGCCATTCTCGTTGATGACACCCACGTCGTCCCGTTTCATGCCGGCGAAGTGATGGAATGGAATTTGAGCTAGTCCCAGTCCCGCCTCACCAAGGATAACAACTCGGACCCTGTTTCATCAAATATGATCAGTCTTAAATGTGTTGCTTGGATGCGGTGCGCGTTTTGCAGGGCGCGAAAAAATGTGGTTTCCTGATCCATGATTGGGCCCATACAGGCTTTTTTCGTACTTAGGATCGGACCGATGATCAGCCGTTCTCCATTAAGCTCATAGCTGCCGCCAAAATTATTGCATCCACCATTCCCGTTCATATCTCCGTCAGATCCGAATTGCACAAATGGCGCATCCTGACCCGCAAGCCCCCATTCGGAACCCGCTAGGCTCGCGAGCGGCCTGTCCGGCGCAGGGCCCGAGATGGCTTTTGCGCAAGCGACGATTATGCCGGTTGCCAATGCTAACGGGATTAAGCGTAGCCAAATCATCTAATCCTCCCGATAAGGGTTGCCGAGCATGCCGGCCAGTTGGCGCCCGTTTTCAGCAAGGGCTGCGACATCCAGAGATACGGCCTGTGAACAGCCATTGTGGCGGTCCTGCTCAATATAATACCCTTTGTTAAAGGCTCGAATAAGATTTTTGCGTCGGTCTTCATCATCCGGAGATTCGACGTCAATCATTTGGCTGGCGAAATTCCGCCACTTTTGATCTGACTGGCCGAAGCAGAGCGTGCGCAGATAATGCAGCTGCCCCAAATTCATGGCCATGGCTTCGACAATAGAATTAAGCTGAACCATTTCCGACTCGACGCGGAGCTCCGCTTCTTCGCGGGCCTTATTCGGGTCAACCTCAGGGTCTTGCGCCTGCGCCAGAGGCGTCAGCAATAGAGATAGGGATATAAGAAAACTTCTTACCACGAGACAAGACTACCAAATTTTTTAAGTTTTGGAACGTTGATCTGCACAAATAATTTCGCGGGCTTTATAAATGATCCTGACGGTTTCCGACCACATACCCAGCGCGCCTATATGGGGTAAAGCAATAAATTCGGCATGGGCAACGTCGTCGCCGGCAATAGCATCGCCGCTCTGCCAAATAGCGGCGTAGTCGTGCAGCCGATAAGGGCCATTGCCAAAATCAGTCTCGATAGTTTCGATTTTTTGGAGGATTGTAGCCGCAATACCGGTTTCTTCCCTGAGCTCTCGATTACAAGCAGAAATTTCGGTTTCGCCCGCTTCAATACGCCCGCCCGGAATAGACCATTGACCCAGGCGGGGCGGCTTCCCGCGCTTTATCAGTAAAACCTGATCGCCTTTGAAGCAGACGATACCGACACAGTTTACAGGGCTTTTATTGGGCGTAATCATACTCTAACGTGGGTTTATGTGTGGACGATATGCGCTAAAATTGACGTTTCCGCAATTGGTGAAACTTTACAGACTCCTGGATGGCGGCGACGGTCTTTGGGACTGGGAACCCAATTACAATATCTCGCCGGGGACTGTGGTTCCGGTTA
The DNA here is from genome assembly GCA_964418815.1 of uncultured Hellea sp. Classification (GTDB taxonomy): domain Bacteria; phylum Pseudomonadota; class Alphaproteobacteria; order Caulobacterales; family Maricaulaceae; genus JACOMS01. The sequence continues at coordinate 10,330 of CAYQNQ010000056.1, read as the reverse complement.
TTGCACTAGACGGACGCCGCAATTCCAAAGTCGTGCCCATGCGATGGGGCTTGCATCCCCACTGGAAAAAAGAGCCTCCCAGCGGGCGTCCGATGTTTAATGCCCGCGTGGAAACCGCGGACGAAAAACCCAGCTTTCGAACCCCGTATAGGCGCAGGCGTTGTCTCATTCCCGTGAGTGGGTGGTATGAATGGGACCGTTTTGAAGGCGCAAAAAGACCTTATTATATACACGAAAAAGATACTGAAATATCAGCCTTTGCCGGGCTCTGGGATCAATGGCGGGTGGATGAGGGCATAACGCTTCTCTCGTGCACTATTCTGACGACGGCAGCCACGGGCGAGATGAAACACCTGCACCACCGCATGCCTGTACGTCTTCCCCGGGAAGATTGGGATAGCTGGATGGACTGGGACAGCAAGCCAGCTAAAATTCTTCAAAACATGAAAGGGTCGGACGATCTCGCATGGTATGAAGTTTCAAGTGAGGTTAATTCGGGCAGGGCGCAGGGGGCGCACTTGAATGCGGCGCTTTAGCCGTTTTTCGGCGGCGGTTGTTTCCGCTTGAAAACCAGAGTTGAACCTTCTGATAGCTCCGGGTCATATTTGTAATTTTCCAGATCAAAGGCACGAAGGTCATCGGGGTTTTCTATGCGGTTTTGCATTATCCAGCGCGCCATGAGGCCTCGGCCAAATTTTGCGTAATACTGAATGTTTTTGGCTTTGCCGTCTTTGACGTTGAGATGTTTAACTTCGATAATCGGCTTTCCGAGTACCTTTAGATCAACAGCTTTGAAATATTCTTTTGACGCCAGATTTACGATGGTCTGGTTTTTGTGATCATCAATGTGGTCGTTAAGCGTGTTGGCTATGGATGAGCCCCAAAACTCATAGAGGTTTTTTCCGCGCTTGTTTTCCATGCGCGTCCCCATTTCGAGGCGGTAGGGCTGGATAGCGTCCATGGGGCGCAATACGCCGTAAAGACCTGATAAAATACGCAAGTGGTCCTGCGCATAGGAAAGCGTTGCGTCGTCCCAGCTTCGAGCTTGCAAGCCCCAATAGACATCGCCGTCAAATGTCAGGCCTGCGGCAGCAGCGCTATTGCTTTTCCCTTCCAGATTAAAGGCCTTGAACCGCTCGGCGTTCAGATTGGCCAGATTATCGGAAAGGTGCATGAGTTTTTTGAGATCAGTCGCCGATTGCTTTTTGGCGACCTTGGCGATTTCTTTGGTGTCTTTTGCCAGTAATGGCAGGGTGAGTTCCAAGCCTGTTTCGGCCGGATCAAATTTCATTTTCTTGGCGGGAGATAAAAGTGTCAACATATCTATTTCCTCCTAACGTCGACGGGTGTCTGTACGCGTGGGTACGAAGGCAGATATAAAGGTGAGTCTCGCCCAAGTCAAAAGACTTGAGATGACTTTTTTTTGAATTAAGAGAGACTATGGTTTCTTTTTCCGAAAACTCACCCTTACGGCAGTTTGTGATTCTCGTTGTGCTGACCATCGCCGCATACTTGGCTTGGGGTACGAAAATTATGTATCCATTTCGGGTCATTACCACATTTCTGCACGAAATATCCCATGCTTTTGGATTTTTACTGACCGGCGGAACCGTTATCGAAATGAACGTACATCCGGATACATCAGGAACCCTACCGGGCTATGGTGGGTCCAAGTTCTTTATTTTCTCCTCCGGCTATATCGGGTCCTGTGTTTTCGGGGCCATGCTGTATCTGGCGGCGGCTAAAACGGAGCTCGATCGCTGGATCCTGGCTTTTTTCGGGGTCGCTATAATCGGGTTGACTATTCTTTTTAACGGAAATGAGTTTGCGGTTATATTCGGAACCATCACGGCCATAGCTTCGCTTTTAATCGCGAAGTTTACGCCGAATATTTTTTGTGATTATCTGCTCCGCTTTATCGGACTGACCAGCATGTTGTTTCCGGTTTATGATGTTTACAACGGCGTGGTGAAAAATCCGGGCCTTAGAACGGATGCAGCCATGTTGGCGGAAAGCGTCGGCGGCTCGACCGTTATGTGGGGCTGGCTTTGGATTATTGTCTCTGTTGCCGTTATTGGGTTTACAGT
>CAYQNQ010000056.1:0-8143 GCA_964418815.1 uncultured Hellea sp. | reverse complement strand
ACCCTCGGGTTCATCATATTTGTTGGGTCGATGGCGGATTTTACGGCGCGCAGCAGAGTCATTTTCCCGGAATCGGCCCGGCGTGCCAGCGTATCGCGCTTCATTATACCAATGCCGTGTTCGGCGGATATGGAGCCGCCAAACTGGTCTACAATATCAAAGACAGCTTCTGATATTTCATGCCAGTGTGATAAAAACGCTTCTTTGTCTGCTTCAGCCGGCTGGGCGATATTGTAATGAATATTACCATCGCCAAAATGTCCAAATCCGACAGGGCGACAGCCGGGTATTAGTTTTTCCATGGCTTTGTCAGCTTTGCTGAGAAATTCCGGTATACGGTCGATGGGAATTGTGATGTCCTGTTTGATAGATCCTCCGTTAAATTTCTGCGCGGCTGACATGTTTTCGCGTAAAGATAAAAGGGCGGCGGCCTGAGTTTCAGACTGGGCAATCACGGCATCCTGAATCAGGTCCTTTTCAAATGCGTTTCCAAGAGATATTTCGGCCAGCTGCTGCCCCATAGCCTCATCGCCCACTTCCCAGTCAATCAAAGCATACCAATCATGGGGGGTTTCAAACGGGTCTCGTTGCCCTTCGATATGCCGTAGCACCAGTTCCATTCCGATCAGCGGCATGACTTCAAACATGGCCAGAGCGTTTCCATGGCGGCACTGCTCCAGCAGGTGCACGGCATCATCGGCACTTTTCAGGCCGACCATGGCGCGCTGAACATGACCGGGTTTTGGGAAGAGTTTTAGACTGGCGGCCGTTATTATGCCCAGCGTTCCTTCCGCGCCCATAAACAGACGCGACAGATCATATCCCGTATTGTCTTTGCGGAGATCAGTCAGGCCGTTGTAAATCTCGCCGTTTGGCAAAACCGCTTCAACGCCGAAAACCAAATCTTTGGTCGTGCCGTATTTGAGAACATGAACGCCGCCGGCATTGGTCGAAAGATTGCCTCCAATCGTGCAGCTGCCCTCAGACGCCAAAGAGAGGGGAAATTTTCTGTCGACTGTGGCTGCTGCGTCCTGAACGGATTGCAAAGTCGCCCCGGCTTCTGCGATAAGCGCGTTGGTCACTGGATTCACAGAACGAATGGAATTCATTCGGCGGGTTGAAAGCAGGATTTCGCCTTGCGGAGTCTGTCCGCCGACGAGACCTGTATTCCCGCCCTGCGGTACGATTTTCAGTCTATTGTCCCGGCATATGTTGACAATTCTCACAACATCATCCGTGTTTTCGGGCATGACCATGAGCGGGGTTTTCCCGAAATATTCGTCTCGCCATTCCGTAAGCCAGGGCGCTATAATATCCGGGTCCGTCGTCCAGCCCGACTTCGGCAATTCCGATTTTAATCTGTCAATTCCCGACATTACTTTGTCCTGTCTGCGGCTGCCCTTTGCAACCGGTCATTAATAGCGGCCCCGAGCCCGGAGCGCGGAATAGGAGCGATGGCAATCGTAGAGACGGTGTCAAGCTGCCGTAAAGCTTTGTATAGATTTCGGGCGGCTTCTGCGAGATCGCCCTTTTCCGACAAATTGAAATCCGCCGCCACACCCGCTGGTCCAAAAGCCAGAAATGCTTCGCCGGGTTTCCTGGAAGTCGCATTGAGCCGTATCAAGGCTTTAGGTGCGTAGTGGCTTTTTAGCATGCCGGGGGCGCTGATATTTCCGTCTTTTCGCGGCAGTCTCAGATCGGAAATAAACGGCACAAATTCCTCGGCGGGAATAGCGCCGGGCCTTAGCAAAACGGCGTAGTCATCCTCGATTTTTAAAACGGTCGATTCGATTCCGTTGGGACAGGTTCCGCCGTCCAGAATGAGATCAATTTTTTCGCTCAGGTCATCGGCAACGTGCTGGGCAGTCGTCGGGCTGATGTGACCGGAGCGGTTAGCGCTTGGCATAACAATGGGGCCGTCAAATCCGGACCGAATGAAGGCTTTTGTCCAGCTTACGTCCGGGCAGCGAATGGCAACGGTCTTTAGTCCCGCCCCAGCGGCGCCACTGACCGATCGGCCTGATTTGGGCAAAACGAGGGTTAGAGGTCCGGGCCAAAAATTATCAATGAGCGCAGCGGCCATTGCATTGATTTTCGACCATTTTATCGCGTGGCTTTTATCAAAAACGTGGACAATCAAAGGATTATGGGCTGGCCGTCCCTTGGCCTCATAAACCTGTCTTACGGCTGCGTCATCAAGGGCGTTTGCCGCGAGTCCGTAGACAGTCTCGGTTGGCAAGGCGACAAGCCCGCCATTTGCAAGTGTTTTTGCGGCTTGCGCCATATTTGCCGGGGATATTTTTTCTATTCGGGACAGAAGCCTTGCCTTTCATATTGGTAAAAGCGTTTGCGTCATTCAAGGCTTGCCTATAATGCCAATCATGAAAAATATCTAACTTGAAATTTTACCCATTAAGTTGATTAAGGCCATATGACTACCGACGCAGCAATGACGGCAATTGAAGAGACCGAGACGGCGGAAGAAGAAAAGCTGACGTTAAAGCAGCGGATCATCAACGAACTTAAGTTTATCGTCGGATTAATCATCTTTTTGATTGTATTCTGGACCACAATATTTGGTCACTACAAAATTCCCAGTGAAAGCATGCAGCCCACTTTGGAAGTTGGAGACCATCTCTATGTTTCCAAATTTGCCTATGGTTATTCGCGGCATTCTCTGCCTCTGAATTTGCATCATATTCCATTACCCGACGGCCGAATATTTTCGCGAGTGCCAAAACGCGGAGATGTTGTCGTGTTTCGTCATCCTTATCAGGGCATTGTCATGATTAAACGCGTCATAGGTCTGCCGGGTGACACGATCCGCGTGACTGGTGGACGTTTGTATATTAACGACCAGGTGATTGACCGAAATCCTATCGATGAGCGTAAATACACGACCTATGAAAAAAAATATGATGTGAATGTCACGCTCTACGAAGAACAATTTGATGAGGAAGGCGAGCCTCACCTGATTTATGAGCGGAGTGATCGAGAGAGTTTTGACCGGACGAAAAAACATATAATCCCGCCGAATACCCTCTTTTTTATGGGTGATAATCGCGACGGTTCAGCGGATAGTCGGGCCAAATTCGGAGACAATTTGACCGCAATTGTAAACGGAAAAAAGAAAAACCTGTCGGGACCCGGATATGTCCATATGGATTATGTCATAGGTCGGGCCGACCTGATTATGTTTTCAAGATATAAGTGCAAAGAACGTGCAGGCTTTTATTGTGCTAAAAAGCGGTTTTTTTCTAAAATCCGATAAGCCTGACTGGACAGTATCGCCCATCCTATAGAAATAGACGTCTATGCAGGACGATAGAATCATTCTTGTGCGGCACGGGCGGCCATCTCTTTCCAGAAAGGTGAGGCTGACTTGGCGCGGCTACAGAGATTGGTGGCAACAATATGATGCCGGGGGACTGGCGGAACAACAAAAAATCCCCCCGCGTGTAAAAGAACTGGCCGCCGCCGCTGATATTTTGATATCCAGCCCCCTTCGAAGGGCCGTCGAGACGGCTGTTCTATTGCGTGGTCAGGACCCCGATCTAATTGATAATGATTTGGTAGAAGCAGCCTTGCCGCCGCCTCATCTCGGTCCGCTCAAGCTTGGGCCAAAAAGTTGGGGCACACTGGCGCGAGTGTTTTGGTTTATCGGGTGGTCGGACGGCATGGAGAGCCACAGTGAGGCACGCGTGCGCGCCAATCGCATGGCGCAAAAATTAGCGGATCATAGCAGCGGGGGAAAAACTGTTTTGGTTACGGCTCATGGCTGGTATAACCGGATGGTGAAAGGTTCCTTGCAAAAACAGGGCTGGAAATGCATTAGCCAAAACGGGGATTTGCACTGGAGCCACCGGGTATTTATTCGGGCAGAGAAGGATGAAGATGGCGGATAAACCGATTAAAGATTTAAGCTTTGAGGAAGCCCTCGAAGAGCTTGAAGGAATTGTTGAAAAGCTGGAGGCCGGCGACGCACCTCTCGAGAAAAGCATTGCCATTTATCAGCGCGGGGCTCAACTGAAAGCGCACTGCGAAACAAAGCTCAAAAATGCCCAGCTCAAAGTCGAAAAAATCGTCCTGGACGGGCAGGGGAATGCGGGAACAGAGCCCCTGGATAATTGACCCCTCGTGGCCACGCCCTCATTCAGAAAAATATTAGCGGAGTTTCAAACCCGGTTTGAAGCTTATCTAGACGCTGCGCTCCCGAATATTGGCGAGTTATCTGAGGTCATGCGCTATGCCGCTTTAGGGGGCGGCAAACGTCTTCGCCCCTTTTTGATGGTTCAAACGACCGGTATTTTTGACAACATATCAGAAAGTGTCTGGGAGAATGCCGCAGCTTTGGAATGTACGCATGTCTATTCTCTTATTCATGATGATCTCCCATGTATGGATGATGATGACCTTCGGCGCGGTAAACCAACAGTCCATAAAGCTTACGATGAGGCCATGGCCGTCCTTGCCGGCGACGCGCTGCTGACACGGGCGTTTGAAATCATGGCTAATTTATCCATTCCGGCTCATACTTCCTTGAGACTGGTGGCCGAGCTGGCCAAAGCCGCCGGGGAAGCCGGCATGATTGGCGGACAGGTTCTAGATATCCGGGCCTCAGGTGTTCGGCAGGACGAAACCAGTATTACCCGGCTTCAAAATTTTAAAACAGGCGCGCTAATTCGGTATGCGGTTTGGAGCGGCGCTGTGCTCGGAGGCGCCAGCGAAAAAGAAACGTCGGAGCTTACGGCTTTCGCAGACGATCTCGGGCTTTTATTTCAGGTGACCGATGATATTTTGGACGAAACCGGCGACGCTTCCAAAGTCGGCAAAGCCGTCAATAAAGATAAAAATCTTGGAAAGGCCACATTTGTGTCAATCCTCGGCCTTGATGGTGCAAAGAATAAAGCAACCATATTAGCAGATAGGGCAAAACGACGCCTTGAACCCTTTGGCGAAAGGGCCCACATTCTGGTTGAAACGGTTGACTATGTGCGAAACCGGGAGCATTAGCCCGGCAATGAAAAAAGAGAGCGTCATGACGAAAACGCCAATATTGGATACGGTTAAATATCCCGCGGATATGCGGGATTTTTCGCGCGATCAGCTTAAGCAGCTGACTGATGAGCTGCGCACCGAGGTCATTGATGCTGTTTCTGTCACGGGCGGGCATTTAGGGGCCGGTCTGGGGGTTGTGGAACTGACTGTCGCTATCCATCACGTGTTTAATACGCCCGAAGACAAACTCATCTGGGATGTGGGTCATCAGTGCTACCCGCATAAGGTTTTGACTGGGCGGCGGGACCGCATTCGGACCCTGCGTCAGGGCGGCGGATTATCAGGTTTTACCAAGCGCGCTGAAAGTGAATATGACCCCTTCGGCGCTGCGCACTCTTCCACGTCTATTTCGGCGGGATTAGGCTTTGCAACAGCTCGGGATTTGTCCGGCGGCGACAATCATATTATCAGCGTAATCGGCGACGGCGCCATGACCGCCGGTATGGCCTATGAAGCCATGAATAATGCCGGGGCATCCGACTCCCGAATGATCGTTATTCTCAATGACAATGATATGTCCATCGCGCCGCCTGTGGGCGCTATGAGTGCTTTGCTTGCGCGCATCGTTTCGTCGGGCGGCTATCAGGCTATTCGCGGCTTCGCCAAAAACATTGTCAAAGATGCCCCGCGCACGGTTAAAAACACGGCCAAAAAAGCTGAAGGCTATAGCCGCGGCATGGTGACGGGCGGCACCTGGTTTGAAGAGCTGGGTTTCTATTATGTCGGCCCCGTTGACGGCCATGATTTGGACCATCTTTTGCCGGTTCTTGAGAATGTCAAAAACATGAAAAACGGCCCGGTTCTGGTGCATGTTGTGACGCAAAAGGGCAAGGGATATGCGCCGGCTGAAAACTCCGCCGATAAATATCACGGCGTTTCTAAGTTTAACGTCGTTACAGGGGTTCAAAGCAAGGCCAAAGCTAACGCGCCAAGTTACACCCGCGTTTTCGCCGATCAGTTAATCAAAGCCGCCGAAAAGGACGAAAAAATCGTCGGGATTACAGCGGCCATGCCAAGCGGGACAGGTCTCAGCCTGTTTGAAGAGAAATTTCCAGATCGTATGTTTGATGTCGGTATCGCAGAGCAGCATGCCGTAACTTTCGCGGCCGGCCTGGCTGCTGATGGTTACAGGCCGTTCGCAGCCATATACTCGACTTTCCTGCAGCGCGCTTACGATCAGGTTGTGCACGATGTCGCCATTCAAAATCTACCTGTTAGATTTGCTTTGGACCGGGCTGGACTCGTCGGAGCTGATGGCCCGACCCATGCCGGGGCTTTTGATATTGCTTATCTTGGCTGCCTTCCGAACTTTGTGGTTATGGCTGCGGCAGACGAAGCAGAACTGGCCCGCATGGTCGTGACTGCTGCCCAGCATGACAGCGGTCCTATCGCCTTTAGATATGCCCGAGGTGAAGCCACCGGCATTTCTATTCCGGAAGATCCGCAGCCCCTTGAAATCGGAAAGGGGCGTATCTTACGAGAAGGCAACCGCGTCGCGCTCCTATCTTACGGGACCCGTTTGGGCGAGGCTATGAAAGCCGCCGAACAGCTGGATACGCTAGGCCTTTCTGCAACCGTAGCAGATGCCCGTTTTGCCAAGCCCCTCGATATGGAACTGGTCGGCCGATTAGCCGATGAACACGAGGTCTTGATCACTCTGGAAGAAGGGTCCGTCGGCGGTTTCGGGGCCTATGTTTTGCAGGAACTCGCCAAAGCAGGCCGCCTCGATTACGGTCTCAAAATTCGGACAATGGTCCTGCCGGACGTATTCATAGATCAAGACAAACCTGGTAAGATGTATGAAACCGCCGGTCTTCACGCCGACGCTATCGTCGAAGAGGTATTCAAAGTCATGAAGCTCAGGGATTTCGACAGTCAAAGCCAGTTGGCTTAGGTCTTGAGCGGTCACCGCCTCGACACTTTTCTATTTGAAAACGGATATTACGAAAGCCGCGCACGCGCCGCTTCTGCCATTAAGGCCGGTAAGGTGACGGTCGACGGAGTTGTCGTCAGCAAGCCTTCATTCAAAATATCGGCAAATGCGAAAGTCATAGCCCAAGCCGAGCATCCTTGGGTCTCCCGCGGCGGCTTAAAACTGGACCATGCTCTATCGGTTTTTGAAATCAAGGTTTCCGGGCGTACGGTCCTTGATGTGGGCGCCTCCACGGGCGGGTTTACGGATGTGCTTTTGTCCAGAGGGGCAGCCAAAGTTTACGCTGTTGATGTCGGGCGGGATCAGCTCCATGAGCGGCTCAAGAAGGATGGCCGCGTGATTTCCATGGAATCAACAGATGCCCGAAATCTTGAGAGCCAGAATCTCAACCCGCTCCCGACGCTCATTGTTTGTGATGCGAGTTTTATTTCAGCGATGAAAGTCCTAATTCGCCCCATGTCTCTGGTTGATTCGGAATCTGAATTGGTCGCGCTCGTCAAACCCCAGTTTGAAGTTGGCAAAAGTCATATAGGGAAAGGCGGTTTGGTTCGGGATCCGGCTTTGGCCAGGGACGCCCTTGAAACAGTCTCAAGCTGGGTAAAGTTTCAAGGCTGGTCAGTGTTGGGAACCGATAATTCGCCGATCACAGGCGGCGATGGTAATATTGAATTTCTTTTGCATGCGCGCAAAAAATAAGCCCGGTCGAACCGGGCTTTAGAATCACGGTCTATCGCCTTAGTGGCGACGACGGTGATGGTGGTGACGGCGTCTTTGATTATTGCGCCGGAAGTTTCCGCGATTGCGGGAACGAAAGGAATTCCCGAAATTTCTGGATCCCAGCGAAATTGTAAGGCCTGAACCGCCAAAACCGCGTCCGCCGTAATAGGACGACCCGCCATAGTATGGGCGCGAATAAATGGTATTCGACCTATAAGTCGGATAGGAATATCCTGACGTATATCCTGTCCGGTATGAAGGATAGCGCGTGGTGTATCCATAAGATGGATAGCCCGTCCTATACCCACCGCCATAATAACCGGTGCCGCCGCTGTAATAATTGCCGCCGTAACCACGGTTTCCACCGTAATAATTACCGCCAAACCCGCGATTTCCGCCAAACCCGCGACTTCCGCCAAACCCACGATTTCCGCC
>CAYQNQ010000055.1:0-14148 GCA_964418815.1 uncultured Hellea sp. | reverse complement strand
ACGGGAAAAACAGGCTGAGATATTACTCTGCAAACCCTTCCGTAAACCCAAAATCTCGCCGGGCGGAAGCGATTGTCACGATAAAACCAGCCATTACGTCCAGCAGGCACATTAGAGTGATCAGGAAAAAGACCGATGTGGCGAAGGCCGGAAACATCAAAAATTCCACCAGACAGACGATAAACAACACCATTGAAAACGCGTGGTTCATAATGGCTGCGCGGCCGAATCCCGTGGATTTCAGCAATTCAAAAAACAAAAGCATAATCGTCAGGCCGATGAGCGCATGACCGGGCGTGATGTGCCAAAGCGCATCGGAGGCCATCGGAATAGCCTGAAAATCATCATCCAGCCGGCCGCGGACATAGTCCACAGACGCAAATTCCTTTCCCGATAAAGCGATAATATTATAGATCGCAACGGGAATTAACAGGAGCGGAAAAACGGTAAAAATTCGCATACCAAACTCTAAAGCCCAATTATCCTTAAGGAACTCTAAAGAAATATGGCTTGCAAATGGTTAACGAGCCTAAACAAATATGGGCTAAATTTCGTCCCAACCCTTCGGGTTTCGGGAGCGGCGATTGAGCCACATGACGCCGCGCAGATCAGAAATCGACACCATTAGTCGCCCAAAATTGGTATATTTGGAGACTCCGAATTCCCGGTGGCGATGGTTCACATCGGCAAATTCCGCCGCATACCCCTCCCGGAGCATCAGCGCCGGAATATAGCGGTGAATATGATCAAAATAAGGAAGGCGCAAAAAAGCCTCTCTCGAAAAGACTTTCAGGCCGCAGCCCGTATCATCGGCATTATCTTTCAGGAGTTTTTTGCGAATACCGTTTCCGAAACGCGATCCAAACCGCTTGGCCCAGCTGTCCTTGCGTTTGGCCCGCCGCCCGCCGACCAGGCCGAGATTTTCAGGCGCATCGGCCCTGACAAACTGCTCATACAGCGCCGGAATATCCGCCGGATCATTCTGCCCGTCGCCGTCCAGAGTGGCGATGAGCGGGGCCCGCGCCGCCAGAATACCCGTCCTGACGGCCCGGCTTTGTCCGGCATTCTTGCGGTGAGATAAAACCCGTAAAGCCGGAAACTCTGATTTCAATGCCTTAAGAACGTCAGCCGTTTCATCGCTACTGCAATCATTGACAAAGTTCATTTCGTAGGCGCGGCCGCTCAAAGCCGCGTGTATTTCCCGAACCAGTTTTTCAACGTTCTCCGCCTCGTTATAGACGGGTACAACAACACTCAGTTCGGGGGTTTTGGCTTGGGCCATTTCGAGCTCTTCTAAGATATCGGCCCCTATTGGCATGGGTAAACAGGCGAAACAACTCTTCGCTTCACAGAATTTTCCTCAACAAAGATTTCAAATTCCCCTATAAGGCGAGAATGGCGGACTATTTTTCAAAAAAGCGCTCCCACCGCTTTTATGCGGTCATCCTGCTCGTTTTGACGCTTTGGATGAGCCTGCCCGGCCTGTCGTCAGTGCAGGTCATTGACCGGGATGAGGCCCGCTTTGCTCAGGCTACAGTGCAGATGGTTGAAAGCGGCGACTACCTGAATATCGAAGTTCAAGACCGGGCCAGAAACAAAAAACCTGCCGGGATATACTGGCTGCAAGCGGTATTTGTTAAGGCTCTTACCGATCCGGGCGAACGAAAAATATGGACGCACAGAATTGTGTCCGTATTAGGCGCCTTGCTTGCCGTTTTTGCCACCTATTGGGGCGCTTTGGCGGTGTTGGGACGTAGAGGCGCGTTTTTATCCGCTATCATCCTGGCGACAACCGTGGTTTTTGCGGCCGAAGCCCATATCGCCAAAACAGATGCGGTATTGTGCGGCCTTTCGGCCCTTTGCCTTGCCAGTCTTTTACGGCTTCAAAAACAAGACAGCCAATTCACAGCCTTTATATTCTGGGCCGCTTTGGGCGCGGCCATCATGATCAAAGGCCCTATAACGCCGGCCATCATTATCCTGTCCATTATCGCTTATTTTGTCTGGAGAAGAGATTTGGGCTGGTTAAAACCCCTTTTGAATATACCGGGCATTCTTCTGGCCATTCTCATGGTTGTGCCCTGGGCCATCGCCATCGGGGTCGCCACTGACTGGGCATTTTACAGTGACAGCGTCATAGGCGATATGGGATCTAAGATAGCCAGCGGTCAGGAGAGCCATGGTTTTCTACCCGGTTACTATCTGGCGACCATTTCTTTGGCATTCTGGCCCGGTATTTTACTGCTTATTCCCGGACTGGTGTTCGCGAAACTGGCCGTGTCCAAATCGACGATTGACGAGACCTTCAGAAATTCAATCATTTTATTGATTTGCTGGATATTGCCGTTTTGGATTATTCTGGAACTGACACCAACAAAGCTGGTTCATTACCCCCTACCCCTCTATCCGGCCCTGTCTATTCTGGCGGCTGGCGCGTTTTTCGCCATGCTCGAAACGGATGCCTTGAAAAAATCCCGCAGGGTCAGCGCTGTTCTATTTCTCATCTCGTCTATCATCATTATTACAGCCATATTTGCAGTCGACGCCATGTATTCAGTTCAGCAGTCTATCACTTATTTCGCTTTCCCGGTCTTTGTGCTTTTAGCCTTCGCGGCAGCCATCTGGATGTGGGCGGGAGACGTCAAAAAGGCCGCTGCTACGGCATTGATTTTGACATTCATTCTAACGCCCATAACCTATCAGTTTATTCTCCCGAAATTATCAGATCTGCAATTAGGGGATCGCATCGAGAAAGCCCTGGCCACCGAAAATTTAGGCGCAGGGCGCATTCTCTCTCCAAATTATACGGAGCCCAGCCTGATTTACCATCTGGGTACAGATATTTTGCTCGCCGAAAATGCGGAAAAGGCCATGAAGTCAGGTATAAAATCCGGCGATCTGCTGCTCGTTGACGTCAGGAAAGCTGAAGAAAAATACAGTCTACTGAATTTAAGTGGTCAACTCTCGGAATCCGAAACCTGTCTGATTGAAAAAAGCGCCGTAAAAGGGACAAATTATTCGAAAGGCGACCCTGTCGATATCAGGCTCTACCTCGCCGAACCCTGCCCATAGCCCTTTTGGCTCAGGCGCCTCTAAAGGCCTTACGCAAGGCCAGATACCAGGCCCGGCCCATAATCGCGAAAGCCATAAACGGGATTGAAAGAAGCGCCATAACGCGCCCGATCCAGCCATCCGCATGTTTGCGGAAATAATAAACAAACCCTTTGAGTTTTTCGAACTCAACGGTTTGGCGGCGAACATTACTCGTGGACCCATAGTGCATGACGCTCGCCTTGGGGTGAAACAGCACACGGCCGCCCAGTTCTCTGACCCGGCGGCAAACATCTATATCCTCGACATGGAGGAAAAAGTTTTCATCAAATCCATCCAGTGAATTAAATGTATCCCGGTCCATCATCATAAATGCGCCGCTGACAACAGCGACGTCTTCGGGTTCCTGGGGAACAGGTTCCTGTTCCATATGAATTGAGCGAAGGCCGGGGAGCTTATAAAGCCCTGTAAACGATACAAACGCGCTTGCTGGCGTGAGTTCGCGGCGGCGAGAGCCTCTTTGTTCACGGCCCTCTGTATTGCGAAGCAGGCCGCCCACGATCCACGGCGCTTTTTGGACTATCCCGCACTCTGCCAGACGGCGGGCACTACCGGGCGAAATCACCGCATCAGGGTTTAAAAACAATAAGAGCTCGCCTGTGGCAAAGTTGACGCCGTAATTACAGCCTTTGGCAAATCCGATATTGCCCTGACCTTGTAATAATTTGACCCGGTCATCGGTGACGATCAATCGGTTGATGGCTTGGCGTCCAGCTTCGGTAGAGCCATTATCAACCAATACAAGTTCATAGACATCGGGATCGTCCAGCACGGCAGCGACGGACTCGTGCAATGCGGGTCCGGTCATATAGCTGACCATGATGACACTGATGCGCGGGCGCATCTGCGTCTTAGGCATCTGTATGATCTGTGCTTCCACCTTCTACCCTTTACCCCTTGGGATCGCGGAGTCCTATGTCACAGCGCCAAACGATATGTAAAGATGCAATGTAAGTTGACTTATAGCTGTCATTTACTTTGCATTCATAATCGACATCGGAATTAGCGCCCCGATTAAAATTAGTATGCCCCAGAACCATTCCTGCCAAATACCATAGGTAAATGTGCAAAGGGTTAGAGCGGCTGCCAGAAATCCCGCCATCGGAATGACCATATCCGGCGCGAGCCTCGTAACATTTTTAAGACTCAATCTCAACATGAGAATAGCTATACAAGCAAGGGCCGCGCCAATCGCGCCCGTTTCCGCCCATATGTGAAGTCCGGCATTATGAGGATGAAGAGACACGATGCTTTGTTCCCACGCCTGACCGTGAACGCCCTTCATGCCCGTATAGGTTTTATCAAAGGTTCTCGACGCATCAAACCCGTGTCCAAGCAATGGTTTTTCGGCTATTTTTTCCGCCACATAGCTCCACATCTCGACCCGGTGTTCCCATGAGTTTGAAATACTGGACTTGGTATCGCCGGGTACAAATCTCATAGCATAACCCACGAGCGGCGCAAAAATGATAGAAATCACGGACAGAAAAATAAGCAAGTCCAAGACTTTTTCTTTTATAGCTAAGGCCAACGCCATAAAGCCCAAAGAAGCTAACATGGCCAATAATCCGACAGATAACCGCGCTTTATAGGCTATGTATAACATCGCGAGAACCCAAAGTGCGGCTAACACCTTGCTACTCATATGGCGGCGCGCAAGATAGTAAACCACGGGCCCGCCGATGAGCGCCAGCACCGTTATGGCGTGACATAGATTTTGATAAATTGAATTCACCCGGGCCTGAGGATGTTCACCTTCCCCAAGGGGGTAGAACGCTTTTGATAATGCGTATTCATTGTGAAAATCGAAAGTCAGAAGCACCAAGGCTAAGGCCGCCACAGCGACAAATGCCGCTCGAATCCAGGGCTTGGGCGGCAGCAAAAAAGCGCCCAGATATATAGGGACAGCCAATAATAATTTGGCGAAATTCGGTAGGGTTTGGGTGTCATCATATGGCGACCAAATGGATGTGATGGCGGCCCAAACCAGAAAAACAGCGAGCGCAACAAGAACACCCGGCAGCGCAGTCAATTGAAATCGGCCGCTAAATCCTAAATATCCGGCAATACCGGCAATACCGGCCAGAGGCGCAAATCCCAGACCGCCTGCATGAGAAATCGGTACAAAAGCAATAATTACAAACAGAAACGCTGCGGCAGCGATGCCGGGGCGGGTCTTTTGGAAAAAATTTTGCCCCATATCTTCCAAATCAGGCGCTCTCTGATGAGCTGCGGGCAAGATCGGGCGGCAGTGATTTTTCACTGAGCGAAGACACCGCCTCATCCAAGCCCATTATATCCTGCTGTTTGTTGCCTTCGCCAAGCCAGCGAAGCGCAACCTTGCTCTCTTCCGCTTCGCGCTTGCCGACAACGGCAATCACCGGAATTTTCCCAACGGAATGTTCGCGGATTTTATAATTGATCTTTTCATTGCGCAGATCGGTTTTGACGCGAAGACCTGCTGCCGAAAGCTGCGCGGCGACATCTTCGGCATATCCATCTGCTTCAGACGTTATTGTTGCCACAACGACCTGAGTCGGCGCGAGCCAGAGCGGGAACTTGCCGGCAAAATTTTCAATCAGAATACCGATAAAGCGCTCCATGGAGCCGAGTATGGCCCGGTGCAGCATGACCGGCGTGTGGCGCTGATCATCTTCGCCAATATATGTGGCGCCCAAACGGCCCGGAACAACGAAATCCATCTGAAGTGTGCCGCATTGCCAGTCCCGGCCGATAGCATCGCGCAGGACAAATTCCAGTTTGGGTCCGTAAAAGGCCCCCTCACCTGGATTGAGTATAACCTCTTCCCCGGCAGCGGTTGTAGCATCCATAAGCGCTTTTTCGGCGCGGTCCCAAACCTCGTCTGTTCCGGCCCGGGTTTCGGGACGGTCAGAAAATTTAATGACCATGTCATCAAACCCGAAATCCTTGTAGATGGATTTCAGGAGTTTGATAAAACTGATGGACTCTTCGGTGATCTGGTCTTCGCGGCAGAAAATATGGGCGTCATCCTGGGTAAACCCGCGCACACGCATGATCCCGTGCAGCGCCCCTGATGGTTCGTTGCGGTGGCAACATCCGAATTCGGCCATTCTGATGGGCAAGTCCCGGTAGGATTTCAGACCTTGTTTAAAAATCTCCACATGAGCCGGACAGTTCATGGGCTTCATGGCGTGAATCTCTTCGTGGGAGCCGTGCTTGACCTCGGAGATAAACATATTCTCGCGAAACTTTTCCCAGTGCCCGCTTTGTTCCCAAAGCTTGTTATTAATCAGGATGGGCGTTTTGACTTCCTGATAATCAGCGGTCTGTAGACGGCGGCGCATATAGTTTTCAACTTCGCGCCAGACGGCCGCGCCGTTGTCATGCCAGAACACCATGCCCTGCGCTTCCGGCTGCATGTGAAACAGATCAAGTTCTTTACCCAGGCGGCGGTGATCCCGCTTCTCGGCTTCTTCGAGCATGTGAAGGTGATTATCGAGCTCTTCCTGAGTGGCCCAGGCCGTGCCGTAAATGCGCTGCAGCTGCACATTATTGGAATCCCCGCGCCAGTATGCGCCGGCCACTTTCATGAGTTTAAAGGCTTTGCCAACTTTGCCGGTACTCGGCAGGTGCGGCCCCCGGCACAAATCAAACCAGTCGCCCTGCCGGTAAATAGTAATAGTCTCGTCCTCGGGCAGGTCCGAGATCAGCTCGGCCTTATAGGTCTCGCCCATGTCCTTGAACATCTTGATGGCGTCATTGCGGTCCCACACTTCGCGGGTGAATTTATGATTGCGCTCGACAATGAAACGCATCTTTTTTTCAATCGCAGCAAAGTCTTCATCCGAGAAAGGTTCCTCCCGGTGGAAATCATAATAAAACCCGTTTTCAATAACAGGTCCGATTGTGACTTGAGTGCCGGGAAAGAGTTCCTGTACAGCTTCGGCCAGAACATGGGCGGCGTCATGTCGGATTAACTCCAGCCCTTCTGGGTCTTTGGCCGTAATAAGTTCAATCTTGGCATCGCCTTCAATGGGGCGAAACGCATCGCGCAGCTCTCCGTTCAGCTTGGCCGCCAATACCTTCTTGGCCAGTCCCTTGCTGATGGATTTCGCAATTTCGAGCGGCGTTATGCCGTCGTCGTAATCTCGAACGGCTCCGTCTGGAAATGTGATCGCTACCATGGCTTACTCTTTTTTCTCCAATCGCCAGACACCGTATCGCCACGGAGCCCAGACCGGAGGCTTAGTAATACTTTCCGGCACATTATCAACCCCGTGAGTCCCGCCAAGCCATTTTATAGGGTGACAGCGCAGGAGCCGCGCCAGCGTCATCCAGCCCCCGGCCCACGGTCCGTGCTTCTGAATGGCCTCGATCGAATAGGTAGAACAGCTCGGTGTATGGCGGCAGCGAACACCCAAAACGGCTAAGGCCGGGCTGAGGGTCAGCTTATAGAGTTTGACCAGCCCAATCATGGGATATGCGAAAATGTTTTTAATATTTACTCCGCTCATACCGCCGAAGGGCGGTATCCACGCCGACGTTCAAATCACGAGTTTATTAGTTCAAAATATAATTTCAATAGAGCGTGGACCCCGCTCTTCAGCGGGGTGAGCGACTATTTTTTGCCAATTCAACCGCCTCAACCGCCGCATCAAAGGCCAGCATGGTAGAGGTGTGGCGCGCTGGATACTCTCGAACGCCCGCCAGCAAGGCTAGTTTTTCAAACCGTCCTTTTGGCGGCTTTCCCTCTTCCTTAAGCATGGCGTAAAGGGCGTCGCGGGCCGAAATGATGTCATCCAATGACGCTCCGATGACTTTTTCTTTCAATATGGCGGCACTGGCCTGGCCGAGCGCACAGGCCTGCACGCGCAAAGCGCATTCACTGACTTTGCCGTCTTCCATGTTCACATCGATTTCCAACCAGGACCCACAGAGTTTTGAAACCTTACGCGAAGTTCCCATAGGGCTTTCCAGCCGCTCGTTCTTAAGCGTGGCCGAAAGGGATAAGATGTCCGTGTTGTAAAGGTCGGTGAACATGGGGCGTATATAGGGACTATTCCTCTTCCCGGCCAGTCTCGTCCGGCTCAACCACCTTAATCACAATCCGCCCGCCTTTGATGTCCACATTGGGGACCGCCTCTTTGGTAAAAGGGTGGTACCAGTCTTTCTGGCCGGGGGTTTTGATCTCCAGCAGGTCGCCGCTGCCAAAATCATGGACGGCTTTCACTTTGCCCATTGGGGAGCCGTCGGCGAGTTCCACAGAGAGGCCAATCAGGTCCGAATAATAAAACTCGTCCTCTTCTGGCTCCGGTAGTTGATCCTTGAACGCATAAAGCTTGGTCGATTTTAGCGCTTCCGCCTGCTCGCGGGTTTTCACTTCCTCGCAAATGGCGGCGAAGAATTTTTTCACGGGCCGGGAGCGGACAGGCGTTAAAATGATTGTACCGGCTTCATTCCTAAAGGGGCCGTAAGTCAGGCAGTCTTTGGGGTTTTCCGTAAAAGACTTGATTTTCACCTCGCCTTTGACGCCAAAAGCGCCCGCCACAGCGGCGATGCACATCATCTGCTTTGTTGGGTTGTCGTTCATATGGCTTTGGCTAATATACACTCGAAATTGCTGGCGAAAGGATTTTCCATGCGTATTTTATCAGCTTCTCTCGTAACACTCTCTTTTTTGGCTCTGCCAATGGCCGCCAGCGCCCATGATATCGAAAAGAAAAAGACCGGTCTGTCCGAATTTAAACTTCCGACACAGGCGGAAATGGAGCAGATCATTGATGACATGCCGGATTTCAACGGGCTCATGGATGGTATGCTGAAAATCGCACAGGATGAGGACATCCGCAGCTCTCTGGAGCGCGCCGGAGAAACCCTGTCTGAAAAAATGGAAACTCTGTCCGACATGGAAATGCGCGAAAACGGCCTACCGGATATGAACAAGATGATGGCCACCATGCTGCGCACCTTCTCCGATGAGGACTTTATGGGCGAAATGATGGATGTGGTGACAGAACTGCATGAAGCCGTTGAAGAAAACTTTGACGAAGAGTTGTTTGAATAACGGGCAGTGCTACCAGTTCTCAACTAACCAATCATAGGCCAAGTTAAGCTCGACCATTTTCTTGGTCGCCATTTCCTCGTTCGCTTTAGTCCCGGTATTGCGGTCTGGATGATATTTTTTAGCCGGTTTGCGGTAGGCATTTTTAAGCTCTTTGAGCGTAGCTGAAGCTTTTAAACCAAACAATTTGAGCTTTAACAGGCAAATTATGGCAAGAAACATCCTGCGAAATCTAGCAGCAAACATCCCTGCCAGGAAAAACGTCAAGCTCAGTATGACCGTTGCTAAAACCACATTGTCCCCATTCTACAAAACGGAAATAACACGATCGGATTAAAAAAAAGTGACACAAAAAAGCCCCGCCGAAGCGGGGCTAAATTTTTGTTCTTTGGTTTGGAGTCTAGCCCATCGCCGCCTTCAGCTCGTCAACCAGATCAGTGCGCTCCCAGGTGAAGCCGCCGTCATTGTCGGGCTTGCGGCCAAAGTGACCATAAGCCGCCGTGCGGGCATAGACCGGTGCGTTCAGGTTCAGATGCTTGCGAATACCGTATGGTGTGAGGTCCATGGCCTTGCGAATAGCCGCTTCGATGGATTCGCCGGAGACTGGATTGCTGTCCGGCACATTCACATAGATGGACGTCGGCTGAGCCACACCAATGGCGTATGAGAGCTGAATATCAACCCAAGGCGCGAAACCGGCTGCGACAATATTTTTCGCCAGATAGCGGGTTACATAAGCGGCCGAACGGTCAACTTTTGTCGGATCTTTACCAGAGAAAGCGCCGCCGCCGTGAGGCGCCATGCCGCCGTAAGTGTCAACAATGATTTTACGGCCGGTCAGGCCGGTGTCGCCATCCGGACCGCCGATAACAAATTTACCAGTCGGATTTATGTGCCAGATCGTATCGTCTGTAATCCAGCCATCGGGCATGACTTCATGAATATAAGGCTTCACCAGATCGGCCACATCGGCAGATGTCATGGACGCGTCCAGATGCTGAGTGGAAAGCACAATAGCGTTGGCGCGAACAGGCTTGCCGTTCTCATACTGGATTGTGACCTGTGATTTGCTGTCAGGTCCGAGCTGAGTCTTACCTTCATGCTTACGGGCATGGGCCAGACGCTCGAGAATTTTGTGCGACAGATGCACGGGAGCCGGCATCAGGTCTTCATTGTCCTGACAGGCGTAGCCAAACATAATGCCCTGGTCACCGGCACCTTGAGCTTCGTGGAGGCCAGCACCTTCATCAACACCCTGGGCAATATCCACAGACTGCGCGTGAAGTAGCACATCAACATCAGCCGTTTTCCAGTGAAAACCATCTTGTTCATAGCCGATATCCTTGACCGCTTCACGGGCAACTTCTTCGACCATGTCTTTGGTAATTTTGTCAGTCCCGCGGGTCTCGCCAGCGATAACAATTTTATTGGTCGTTGTTAGCGTTTCAGCCGCGACGCGGACATCCCATGGATCCATGCCATCGGCGATGGATTCGCGGAAGAACAGATCAACAATCTCGTCAGAGATACGATCAGATACTTTATCCGGGTGTCCTTCAGAAACGGACTCAGATGTAAATTCGTAAGATTTGCGGCTCATGGCACACTCCTCGTTTCAGTAGGTTTAGTAGCGGTAGTGCTCTGGCTTGTAAGGTCCGTCTTGGGAGACACCGATGTAATCAGCCTGTTCTTCTGACATCTTGGTCAGCTTCACGCCGATTTTATCAAGGTGCAGACGCGCGACCTTTTCGTCCAGGTGCTTGGGCAGCATGTAAACTTTGTTTTCATAGCGCGGCGTTGATGCCTTGCTGTCTTCCCAAAGTTCGATTTGCGCCAGAACCTGATTGGTGAAAGAGGCTGACATCACAAAGGATGGGTGACCGGTTGCGTTACCGAGGTTCAAAAGACGGCCCTGAGATAGGATAATCATCCGGTTACCCTTCGGGAAGGTAATCATATCGACCTGGTCTTTAATATTGGTCCACTCATAGTTCTTGAGCGCCGCAACCTGAATTTCGTTATCGAAGTGACCGATATTGCCGACAATGGCCATATCTTTCATTTCGCGCATATGCTCGAGACGAATGACGTCCTTATTACCGGTTGTCGTGATGAAGATGTCAGCATCTTTGACTGTGTCTTCCAGTGTGGTGACTTCGAAACCATCCATAGCGGCCTGCAGGGCACAGATGGGGTCAATCTCAGTGACTTTTACGCGAGCACCGGCGCCGCGCAGTGAAGCGGCAGAGCCTTTACCCACATCGCCGTAACCCAGAACAACAGCGGTTTTACCGGCCATCATGGTATCAGTGGCGCGGCGAATGCCGTCAACAAGGCTCTCTTTACAGCCATATTTATTGTCAAACTTCGACTTGGTGACCGAGTCGTTCACGTTAATGGCCGGGAATGGCAACTGGCCTTTTTCAACCAGTTCATAGAGGCGGTGAACACCGGTTGTGGTTTCTTCTGAAACCCCAACGATCTGGTCGCGCATTTTCGTAAACCAGCCCGGGCTCTCTTTCATACGCTTTTTAATCTGTGCGTAGATAACCGCTTCTTCTTCGGAGCCTGGCTCGCCTTCGATGAGGTCAGTTTCGCCGGCTTCAACGCGGGAGCCAAGAATGATGTATAGCGTGGCATCGCCGCCGTCATCCAGAATGATATTCGGGCCTTCCGGGAATAGGAATGATTTGTCCAGATAATCCCAGTGCTCTTCCAGGGTCTGGCCTTTTACGGCGAAGACCGGGACGCCGGCCTCGGCGATGGCCGCAGCTGCGTGGTCTTGTGTGGAGTAAATATTGCAGGACGCCCAGCGCACATCCGCGCCAAGAGCGGTCAGTGTTTCAATCAACACGCCTGTTTGAATGGTCATGTGAAGAGAGCCGACAATTCGGGCACCCTTGAGAGGCTGACTTTTGCCAAACTCGTCGCGGCAAGACATCAGTCCCGGCATTTCAGTTTCGGCAATATCCAGCTCTTTGCGACCAAAATCGGCCAGTCCAATGTCTTTGACAGCGTAATCTTTACTCATGGCAATATCCTTTTCAGGGCGGACTGCATCCAGTGCCCATTTTGACGTTCGCGCGCTAATAGAGGGGAATCTTCCCACGGTCAACAGATATAAAGAAGTTTTTATATGTTTATATCAGCTAATAGTTTCACATTTTCTTGTTCTGCAATCGGCCCCGCCCCTATATGCAAGAGCGCTTTCTATGCTAAAGAGCCGTAATTCTTAGAATGAGGGTATATTCATGAAAAAGATTTTATTTTCGGGTCTCGCGCTGGCTTTGGTGCCGGCGACACCTGCACTGGCCGGAGATACGGATCTGGGCAATGTCGATGCCGGAACCTATCAGCTCGACGCGACCCACGCGTATACGACCTTCTCGGTTTCCCATAACGGACTATCTGATTATGTGGTCAATTTGACCGGCGTTTCAGCCAGCCTGAACTTTGATCCCTCAAAGCCGGCCAGTTCCTCCATCGAGGTCAAAATCGACCCCACCAAAATAAATACTTACTATCCCAACTCGGCTAAAAAGGTGGAATGGGAAGCCGAAATTTCCAATGATCCCAGATTTTTTAATTCGGCCGCCTTTCCGATGATTTCGTTCAAATCCACGTCTGCAACGGCGTCCAGCGGCACAAAGGGAACGGTCACCGGCGATCTTAGCTTTTTAGGTGTCACCAAACCGGTTACGCTAACGGTCACCTATAACGGCGTTACAAATCCGCCGTGGATGGGCGAAACCGATGTTATCGGATTTGATGCCCAGACCGTGTTTAAACGCTCCGACTGGGGTATGAGCCACCTTCAAGGCGGAATCGGAGATGATGTCACCATCAAATTTTCCGGCGAATTCGTCCACACCGGCCAATAGGAGCTGTACCATGAAAAAACTGATATTACTTTCTGCCGCTCTGGTTCTTTCCGCCTGCGGCGAAACTGAAACCGCAGTCAAAGATAAAACCGCCGACGCGGCTAAAACCGTGAAGACGGCCGCATCCGCTGTCGCCAGCAAATTTGAAGGTGCGGATGCCGGGGATTATTCTCTGGAGAAATCCCACGCCTTTTTATGGTTCGAAGTTTCCCATAACGGCATTTCCAAATACCGGGTGAATTTTACGGATTTTGATGCGTCGATGAATTTTGATCCGTCTAACGCAACCCATGACGCCAATAATATTTCCGTCAGCATTAATCCCGCCAGCATCATCACCAATTATACAGGCGATTACAAAGCCGGTCATAAAGACAGCCCTTATGAGGGCTGGGACGAAGCTCTGGCCAATGATCCGAAAATGCTCAATGCGGGCGAATTCCCGGCCATTACTTTTAATTCCACAGGGCTGAAACGCAGCGATGATTATTCAGGCAAGCTCATGGGAGATCTAACATTTCTGGGTGTGACCAATCCTGTCTCGCTCGACATCACCTATAACGGAACGGGCAATAAGCCCTGGTTTGGGGAGCGCGATCTGATCGGGTTTAATGCAAGCACGATGATAAAGCGCTCTGACTTTGGATTCACATCTTTGTCGCCATATATCGGAGATGATGTGAAGGTGACGTTTTCCGGTGAGTTTCTCCAAAACGAATAATTCATGACCCGGGAGCCGAGTTCTTCGTCTGCCTATTCCGGCGTTGCCATAACCCTGCACTGGGTCATGGCGGCGCTTATTCTTTTCATGATCTGGCTTGGCCGAAACATGGAAAATCACGAGGCACGGTTTCAGCTCCACAAATCCATTGGTATCACGCTTTTGGTTTTAACCCTCGCGCGGATTGTCTGGCGGCTTTACAATAAACCGCCGCCTTTGCCGTCTGATGTGAAACCGCTGGATTCCAAACTCTCCAAACTCGTGCAGTTCGGATTTTACGCGCTTATGCTGATGATCCCATTGGGCGGCTGGATCCTGGTGTCCGTCTCGCCTTTTAATGTTCCCACTGTTCTCTATGAAACGGTGAGCTGGCCCAGCCTGCCCCTGCCCCG
>CAYQNQ010000054.1:7702-14151 GCA_964418815.1 uncultured Hellea sp. | reverse complement strand
TACTTTGAAGGGGCCATGGTCCTGCTCGATCACGGACAGGGATTTATTTCCATGTATCTCCATGTGAACGAAATCATGGTGAAGCCCGGCCAAAAGGTCAAACAAGGCGAGCAAATCGCCACCATTGGCTCCCGCGGACGATCCACCGGTCCCCATTTGTGCTGGCGGCTGAAATGGCGCAATCGCAGCCTCGATCCAGAACTGCTGACGGAATGGCCGGGATAGTAATATGGGGCGGTTTCAATATGTAATTTTATGGGTTTTAACTTGTTTGACCCTATTAAGCTTTTACAGTTGCAAGCCCCAAAAATCTGCTCCGGAAACCTCATTCTCTCCCAGTTTCCAGATTGATCGATCAACGCTCCCAAAGCTAAGCCAAGGGGATATCATTTCGGCTATTTCTCATATCGAAAATGGGGTTTCCAATCCGGAAGAAGAGTTTGAGCGTGCCTTGACCATGTTCAAAGAAGTTTGGGCTGAAGATCCAGAATGGTCAGGGAAAATAGTGCAGGCAGAGGCCGGAGTTTTGGAGGTCCGAAACCTGAAATCCACGGATCAGAACGCAGACTCCTTGCGTTTGACGGGATTGCGGATGAGTGAAAACGGCGGGATTAAATTTGAGGAAATCGAATGGAATAACCTGTCGGTGCGCGGCAACATAAAATTCGGCTACTTAAAATTTGTACCTCCAAAGACCGAAAAATTTTGGAATCTGGCGGACGAAATTCTGGACTATCTCCTTGGGGATTCAAGAAATCTTCCTACCGCGGCACAAATCACTGAAGCCGGTATTGGACAATACCTCGCCAAAGATATTTCATTCTACATTGGCGGGGAGTACCAAATTGACTTTGTGGGATGGACTTCAAGTGAGGACGGGAAAACCGTTTCCGGTCTAGTGGAGAGTGCCCGTTTCAATGGCAAGGGTATCGCTAATTCGCTAAAATACTTTTCAATTACAGATTTTGAACTAGCATCATACCCGACTTTATTGGATTCTTTGATAGATTTTCGGCCAGTATTTGGATCAGGTATGGAGATTGTAAATCCGTTTCATACATCTTTTAGAGCATTATCAATTAGTGATTTAAACATGTCGGGTGTGTTTATGAATGAACGACTAGATTCTTTGGATGTGTGGACCACCGGTTCAGCATCAGAACCATTCGAAAAAAACGTGATTTTGAATGCCTATAAAATTTTAAAACCAAAAGATAAAAGGGTAGAAGAACGATATCGCCGATATCTGATTCCAAGGGCAGGGTATTTTCTGGGAACCGAATTTCTTGACCCGGACTCTTTAGAAATAAATTACGCAAGCCGCGCCTTGTTAGATCAAAATAGGGACAGCTGGATTGAAGAAATATATTTGGATGTTCCAAACATGATAAGTGCCGAGAACAGACTTAATTTGTCGGGCTATAATCAATTTTATCAGCATTCCCTTCACCCGACCCGCGAGCAAAAGAATTCGAGTAATAAACCTGAACTTTTTAAAGTGGCAGATTTTTATCTCGCGCTCTCGGATGAAGGATATATCGAAAAACGCAATGCCTTTCTGGAAGAACAGTCTGATCACCGGGATCCGGTCTCAATGGTCGATTATTTTCTATACATGCGGCCTTATGCACGATCTGAAGCAAATACAGAATTCACAATGAAGCTGCAAACGAATTACAGGAATTCAATCGACAATTGGTTTGAAAAGGGTGGCCGCATATCCGTCGCCATGAACCCAAGTGAACCGGTTAGTTTTGAATTGATGATGAAAGGAAAAAAATCGATGGATAAATTTTTCAGAGACTTGAACATATCAATCGATTATCAAAACTGATACATCTCCTTCGGCCATCTCCGGTGCACCCAAAACCATTGCGCTGGGTTTTCGCGAATACGGTCTTCCATAAATTGATTGATTTTTTGAACGCCGTTTGCCGTGTCTTCCGCGCGGTTGCCGCTATCTTTCACATGATAAGGTTCATGGACGGTCATGACAAAATTTGCTTTATCGCGGGTCAGGGATAACGGCAGAATTTGCGCGCCGCTGGAAATGGCGAGCCGGGTTGGGCCGGGCGCGGTCATGGCGGGTTCGCCAAAGAACGGGACCGAAATACCCTGATTGAATTTCTGATCATTCATCAAAGCAATGGACTCGCGCTTTTCCAACGCCGCTAATAATTGTTTGGCGCCTTTAGGGCCGGATTTAGGCACCATGAGCCGCGTGCCGTAAGCCTCGCGTTGGCTGCGTACACGTTTGTCGATATGAGGATTATTGATGGGCCTATAGGTGATTTGCACATTTAGACCCCACTGGGTCAGGACCATGGCCATGATTTCCCAATTGGCGAAATGCCCAGAGATAATTACGTAGGCTTGGTCGCTATTAATAACGGCTTTCAGATGCTCCGTTCCAACGACTTTGACCCGGCTCGTCCCTTCGCGGACATCAAGTTTATGCAGGAATGGAAATTCGGCAAAAGTCCGGCCCAGATTATTCCACTGCGCTTTTAGAAGCGCGTCTATTTTCTCCTTGGGCGCGTCGGGAAAAGCGGTTTCCAGACCTTTTCGGGCAATGTGTTTCTTACGGGTCAGCGGCCCGACAATACCCACAATCCATCCGCCAAAGGCGGAGATTTGATCAAATGAAAACGGCGAGAGGAGCAACCGAACGAAATCATAGGCCAGAACTTCGAGCCGCCAGCCCAGCCGCTTGCCCAGGGATGGCTTAGCCACGCCGCTGCGGGATTTTTTTGGCCGCTTCGATGACGGGGTGCAGGACTTGGCGGAGTGTCAGCTCGTCCTCAAACTGCACTTTGACCGGCCAGACCTGAACGCCTTTGCGGTAGCCGCGCGGCAGACGCACAAAATCTTTTTCCGTTGTGATCAGGCCCGCTTCCATTTCGCTGGCCAGCAGGAAGAGCTGCTCAATATCGCCGTCTTTATATTTGTAATGGTCCCGATAAGGAATCTCGCCGACCACATCACCGCCGTGGCGCTTTAGACTGTCAAAAAACTTGTTAGGCCGGCCTATGCCCGCAAAGGCGTAAAGCTTGCCCTTGGGCGCTTCGCCAACAGGTGCCAAATAGGCGGGAATGACCTTTTTGCCTTTGAGCTGTTCAGCCAGATCGTCATCAATATCGTAATCCGGCGTAGGTTTCATGAGAATGATAGCATCGGCCCGGTCCAGCGCCTCCGAGAGCTTTTCCCGCAGCGGCCCCGCCGGAAACACGCAGCCATTGCCAAAGCCGGTTTCTGCGTCGACCACGAGCAAAGACAATGTTTTTTCCAGAAGCGGATTTTGGTGCCCGTCATCCATGACAATAATATTGGCGCCGTAGGCCACAGCGGCCCGTGCGCCATCATCCCGCCCGGCCGCAACCCAGACAGGGGCGTGCCGGGCCAGGAGCAGAGGCTCGTCGCCGACATCTTCGGAGGTATGGTGTTTCTGGACTGGAATGGGTCCTTTCTCCCGGCCGCCATAACCGCGAGTCAAGCCGACCACATTCAATCCCATACGCTGCAGGCTGTTCAGCAAATAAATACTGACCGGCGTTTTACCGGTGCCGCCAAGCGTGGCATTGCCGACGCAGATGACCGGGATACCGGCATTATAACTTTCTGTTTTCTGAATACGCCGCGCGGCTGCCCATCCATAAATCCACGAGATCGGCGATAGTAAAAACCGGATCATGGGCGCTGAGTCGCGGCCGTCTTTATGAAGCCAAAATTCCGGAGGTCTCATGACGATGTCTCCAGCAAGGGCGTCAGCCTGTCCCAGACATAATCCAGCACCGCATCCCGTCCGCTTGCATAGGTGTTGGCTGTTGTCTGCATTTCTTTAAGCCGTTTTTTGTCTGCCAATATATGGGTGATCGTTTGTCCGATATCTTCGGGGCTTAGAATACGCTGCGCCGCGTCAAAAGCAATCATGCTCATATAGCTATCAGCGAAACTGGAAATATGGGGTCCTGTCAGTACGGCATTATCGAGCCGCGCCGGCTCCAGCGGGTTGTGCCCGGAGAGGCCGTCAATGAGGGAGCCGCAGACAAATGTCAGACCGGCCAATCGATAGGCCAGCCCCATTTCGCCAATGGTATCAAATAAAAACACGGATGTTTTCGCGGAGATTGTTTTGCCGGAAGAGCGAGTGATATATTTCAGCCCGGCTTTGTCCAAAAGACCCACGATTTCGCCGCGGCGGTCTGGATGGCGCGGCGCCAAAATTAAAAGCGCGGACCCAAATCGTGACAACAGCTCTTCATGGGCCCGGATCATCAAAGCGTCTTCGCCTTTATGGGTGCTGGCGGCGCACCAGATGGAGCGGCCTTTGGTTTGCGATTTGAGCGCTTTTAAGTCCGCTTTATCAACGGGCAGGGGCGCGGCGGCGTCTTTCAAATTTCCAGCCGCCTCGACGGGCTTATCCAGTAGCCAGGTGAGACCATCTGCCGTCGACTGATCGGCGGCGAGGATGACATCAAAAGCGCCGATGAGTGCCTGCGCGCTTTTCTTGCGCTTGCTCCAGCCTTCTAGAGACTTTTCGGAAAACCGCGCATTGAGCAGGGCCATTGGGATGCCGCGCGCCTTGGTCTTGCGGATCATATTGGGCCAGATTTCAGACTCGGCCCAAATGGCCAGATCCGGTTTCCAGTGATCCAGAAACCGCGTTATCGCTTTAGGATAGTCAAGCGGCGCAAATTGATGAAAGGCACGCTCCGGTAATTGTTTGGCGAGGATTTCAGCGGAGGTCAGCGTCCCGCTTGTAACCAGAATATGCGCTGAGTTGTCATGCGCCAATAGACGGCTCACCACGGGCTGGAGCATCAGGCATTCGCCGACGCTGGCGCCGTGCAGCCAGAACAGCCGCCCTTCCGGCCGCGCGAGCTCGGTCTTGCCGTGGCGCTCCTCTTTGCGGGCCGGATCTTCTTTGCCCTGTTTTTCCCGGCGTTTGAGAATGAGCGGTGTTAGCGGCCCGAGCGCGCGGGTCGCCACATCATATCCTTTTATGAGCGGCGTATCATTCACGCACTCACCTCCGCCGGCTCTACCGGGTCCCGGCCTAACCGGACATCAGCGTCTTTCAGGAATGCGTTCATCTCATCTTCGATTTGTTGTCTTAGGCTTGCCAGCTCTTCATCGCTTGTATTGGCGGCCACGGTCAAGGGTGTCCCCCATATGATGATGCCGCGGCCAAAGGGCAAGGGTAGGACAAAGCGGTCCCAGGATTTAAACTGAATACGATTTCTGACGGCAAAAGTGCAGGGGAGTATGGGCGCGCCCGACAGACGGGATAATCCCAGCGGGCCGTCGCCCAGTCTTTGACGCGGACCACGGGGCCCATCGGGCGTGATGACGATACAGGCATCGCGCTCAAGAGCGGTCATCATTTCGCGCAGGGCGCCTGAGCCGCCTTTGGCTTTCTGGCTACCGGCTTTTCGCGCGGAGCCGCGCACAGTCTTAAGGCCCAAAAATTTTGTCGTATAGGCGACAAGGGCGCCGTCTCGCGACAAGGAAATTAAAACATGGGGCTTTTGCCAAGACTTTTTCCACGCGGAATTGAGCATCAAAAATCGCGAGTGCCAAGTCAGAGCTATGACACCTTTGCCGCCGTCGATAACAGGCGCGGCGATGTCCGCGCGCTCTATGGTCCAGCGGGTCGTGTATTTGACCAGCACCATGTAGGCGGCCAGCAAAAATCCCAGAGCAGCCTGCACGGCTTTGGAACGCATGAAACGTTTGAACACGCCGTCCCTCCCTGTTAGTGATTTACCGCGTAAGGAACTCCTATATCCAATGGCTCTGAACCTCAACAATCCGAATGATAGAAAACAGGCCCGCCGGGAAGCGCTCTGGGGCGACCATGGTTTTCTGCGCCTGCGTGTGCGTAACCGGCACGATCTGGGCGGCGGTATGTACCGGGAAAATCAACCCAATGTTAAAAGAATAGAGCTTTGGGCCCAGGAAGGCATCAAAACGGTCATTAATTTGCGCGGTCAAAGCCCAAAAGGGTTTTATCTGCTGGAGCGTGAAGCCTGCGAGAAACACGGATTGGCTCTGTATAACTTTCGCTCGTTCAGCCGCGACACCCATTCGGTTTATAAACTTAGAGCTGTTCGCGAGCTGTTTGATATGATTGCATATCCGGCCATTATGCATTGTAAATCAGGGTCAGACCGCACGGGTTTTATGGGCGTGCTCTACAAACATTTTAAGATGGGCGAACCCATCGAAAAAGCGGTTGAGCAATTATCCTTGAAATACGGCCATATTAAAAGCGGCAAGACCGGCATGCTCGATTTCTTTTTTGACGACTATCTGGCCTATAATTCAAAATCCCCCATTGAGTTTATGGACTGGGTCGAAACCGTATATGATAGAGATGACGTAAAGGCCCGCTTCAAGGCCGGAAAAGTCGGCAGCGTGGTCACAGAAAATATTCTGGGGAGAGAATA
>CAYQNQ010000054.1:6378-7602 GCA_964418815.1 uncultured Hellea sp. | reverse complement strand
TAATGGGATTTTATAATCGTCACATCATGCCGCGCATGATCAATTGTGCTTGCGGCATGAAAGCCGTTCGCAAACAGAGAGAAAAAGTGGTGCCCCGCGCCGAAGGCGTTGTGCTTGAAATCGGTATTGGATCAGGCCTGAACCTGCCGCACTATAATCCGGACAAAGTCTCGAAAATTATCGGCGTTGATCCGGATGACCACATGTGGAAGCGGTCCAAAAAAAATCGCGAAGCCTGCGCCATCCCGATTGAGCGTATGGGTCTGTCAGGTGAGGAAATCCCAATGGAGTCGGGTAGCGCCGATTGCGTAGTCTGTACCTATACGCTGTGCACGATCCCGGACCCCGTGAAAGCCCTTCACGAAATGCGGCGTATCCTCAAACCCGGCGGGCAGATATTATTTACGGAGCACGGTAAAGCGCCCGATGAAAAAATATATCGCAAACAAGTCAAAATGGATGGATGGTGGGGGAAAATTGCCGGCGGCTGTCATACAAGCCGCGATATTCCCGCCTTGTTTCGAGAGGCCGGTCTCAAGCTCACATCTCTGGATACGATGTACTTACCGGGCGGCCCGAAAACGCTCGGGTTTAACTATTGGGGCACGGCCGAGTGAAACAATATTAATTCAGCCGTTCTCATCAGTTATTTACGAGTTTGGAGTTTTGGAAATTCTCTTCGCGATAAAAGGAAATTGAATCCAGAACGAAAAATAGAATAATGTTAAATACCAAAATGGTATAACGAATCCAATCCCGTAGTCCCAGTAAATACCGATAAGCAAATAATCATAAATGAAAAACGGTACCGTCAGATAAAAGGCTAACCAAAGAGAATTGTTTAAATGCCTGCCGTTATCCCAGAACTTCAGCAGGGTTTGATGGGTCAGCGGAAAATAAATAATGGTCACAAAGACGACGGTTATAATTTTCGCCCATAAAGGCCAGCTCTGATAATAGTCCGGCAGACCAATTAGGAAAAACAGAAACCATGTCGCGAAGCTATAGATAAAGAGTTGAGCGTGTTTTTTGAGGCTCACCTTGCTACTCGGAATCATAGACGAAAACGGGGATGTTCGCGGCCAATAAAGTCTCTTCAATGAGCGGCTGGATTTGATCCCATGTCCCGCCGGCCAGACCGCATCCGATGCGCGGCATATGAACACTGGCAATATCATTGCAGACATGGGCAATGATGCGAGTATCGCCGCCGATGGGCGCCGC
>CAYQNQ010000054.1:0-6278 GCA_964418815.1 uncultured Hellea sp. | reverse complement strand
CAATATCATTGCAGACATGGGCAATGATGCGAGTATCGCCGCCGATGGGCGCCGCGGCGTCGCCTTTGAGGTATGTAATTTGGCTCATTTGTCTATTCCATCTGCAGGCTTTTCAGCCGGGCATAGACGCCGTTTTTCTTACGGGAGAGCGTGGCGTGCGTGCCGGTCTCGACCACTTTGCCTTTTTCAAGGACATAAATCCGGTCGGCTTTTTTGACGGTGGCGAGGCGGTGGGCGATGACAATTTGCGTCCGGCCTTTGCTGAGCGTCTCCAGAGCGGTTTGAACTTTAGTTTCGGATTCGGCGTCCAGCGCAGATGTGGCTTCGTCGAGCAGCAAGATAGGCGCATCGCGCAAAATAGCCCGGGCGATGGCCAGTCTTTGTTTCTGTCCACCTGACAAAGTATCGCCGTCTTCGCCGATGACGGTCTCGAAGCCTTTTGGCAGAGCAGTAATAAACTCATGAGCCGCAGCAGCCTTGGCCGCTTTTTCGATGTCTTCCTGCGAAGCGGATAAATCCCCCATGCGGATATTGGCGGCAATCGTATCATTAAACAGAGTGACGTCCTGAGAAACGAGCGCAATATTGCGGCGCAGGCTCTCGAGCGTTAAACGGCGAATATCTGTACTGTCCACGGAGACGCTGCCGCCGCCTACATCATAAAGGCGCGGAATAAGATTGATCACCGTTGATTTACCGCCGCCGCTTTCGCCGACCAGAGCGATCATTTCGCCGGGTTTGGCCTCGAGCGATATACCCGACAAGGCTTCGGTTCCGTCCTCATAGGTAAATGTAACGTCTTTAAACGCCACATGGCCTTTGGGGTTTTCCAATTCAGCCGCTTCGGGATGGTCGACAATATCCGGGGTTTCGTCAATGACGTCGAATATCCGCGCAAGACTTGAGTGGCCTTCCTGAAATACATTGTTAAGCGCCCCCAAAGACCGCAGGCGCGGACTTAGAGTTAAAACCCCGACGAGCACAGCGGCGACGGACCCGGCTGTGCCGATTCCGGATTTTACAATATAAACCCCGGAAATGACAACGGCCGCAATGACAAGGCCGCCCAGCACTTCGAGGATGGGGTCGACTCTGGCTTTTTCCATAATCATTTTCAGATAGAGGCGGATACGCTCATCAAAGCTCTTGCCCAGCCGGGCTTCTTCCCGGGCTTCCAGGCCGTAGGTTTTAACCATCCTCACACCTGTAAAGCTTTCCTTGAGTTCGGAGGTGATAACACCCAGATGTTCCTGCACATTATGAGCCGAGCCGCGGAGCTTCTTGGAAATGATCACAATGGGCCAAAACGCCAGGCCAAATATCAGCATGGCCAGGCTCAAAACCCAATTATGCCAGAGCATGCCGGCGATCACAAAAATGACCGTCAGCGTATCGCGCACCAAATTTGAGATAAGCGCGTTGATGGCGCCTGAAATTACGCTGACGTCGGAGATGAATTTGGACATCAATGTCCCCGTGGGCTGACGCGAAAAATTCGCGAAGTCAGCTTTATGTGCGGAAGCAAACATTTGTTTTTGCATTTTGCCGACGGCGTTCAGCGCGATGGAATTACACAAAACTTGCTGGGCATAGTTAGAGAGTCCGGCAATTAAAGGTACAGCTAACAGGATGGGCAGTATTTTTTTACTGTAGGAATCGGCTTCTTTTAGCGCGCCTTTGTCGCCCAGATTATTGAACTGGTCGACCATTTCGCTGGCCACCCACAAATAAGCGGCTGTGGCGGCCGACAGTAATACCATGAAGAACATGGCTGGAATGAGCCGGCCTTTTTGAGGCCATATATAATCTTGCCAAAGGCGCTTAACTCTTTGGCGCTCCGGGTTTGATAATTTCGATTGGTTTTTAGCCAATGTATCCGTCTTTATCCGGGTCAATCAGCTCGTGAGCGTGAAGCACGAAATAACGCATATGGGCATTATCCACAGTGCGCTGCGCGGCGCCCAGCCACGCGGCGCGGGCATCATCATAGCTGGCGTAAGCGCCTACAAAGTCAACCTTTTCAAGATCCATAAATTCGGTCTTGTTCGGATCAACAAGCTCGCCGCCAATGACGAGGTGCAAAAGCTGGATGTCTTCATTTTCATTTCGGTCGGTCATACGGGTCCCCATAAATCCAAAATCTTTTTTCCGGTCTGAGCTGGTTTCAAATTTTTCAATCACCGGTGTTACGCGGTCTAATAACAAAGCATAGAGATTCGGGCCAGCACAAATCACGCCAAATTCAGAGGTTGATTTCTGGTCATAGCGAAAGCCGTCGCCGCGTAAATTTGATATCTGCGCGCCGGCTTCAGTGGCGATGAGCTGGGCTGCGGCTAGATCCCAATCGGATTTTGGCGTGAAAGACACGGTCGCGTCTGCTTCGCCGCTGGCGACAAGGGCAATTCTGTAAGCCATGGAATTGGCAATACGGACTTTCATCTCCGGCCAGCCGAGGCGGCGAAATTTGCGCGGATAACCCACCATATTGCAGTCTTCGAGCTTTTTCCGGCGGCTGGCTTTTATGGGCTTTTTGTTCAGCGTCGCGCCGCCGCCCATAACGGCTTCGTAAAGCTCGTTCTTCAGCGGATTATATAGTGCGCCGGCAATGGGTTGACCATTTTCTATCACGGCCACTGAAACCGCAAAATTCGGAGAGCGGTCAATAAAAGCGCGCGTGCCGTCAATGGGGTCAACGACGAAAGTCCGCGGGCAGGCGTGGCGCGAGTGATCATCCTTGGTTTCTTCGGATAGCCAGCCATAGTCCGGGCGCGCTTTGCGCAATACGTCCGCGAGGTAATTATTGACGGCTATATCGGCGTCGGTGACCAGATGGCCCGAGCCTTTATCCCAGACGGCGTCGTCTTTTTGTTCATAGGCATTGCGCGCGATTTCGCCCGCGCCCTTCACGGCCTCTGCGATCAGAGCGAGATCCTCACTAAAAGGGACGCATTGTGAATTATTGTCCGGCAATAGTCATGCTTTCAATTAACAGGCTCGGCGACACGATAGCACCGTCAAAGACCAGATCATTGGCAGGCTCAAGGGTTTTATACATATTCAAAATATTTCCGGCGATGGTGATCTCTGAAACCGGATGAGATATCTGGCCGTTCTCAACGGCGAAACCGGCGACGCCGACACTGTAATCCCCAGTGTTAGGATTAAGAGACGGTCCGAACATTTCGGCGACAAGCAGACCTTTACCAATTTCTTTCATCATCATTTCCGGGGATTTTGCGCCCGCTTCAATACGGGTATTTGAGGCGGCGATTCCGGGCGGTGTGCTGATACCGCGTGCGCCGTGTCCGGTTGAGGTAAGCCCTAATTGCCGGGCTGTGGATGTATTTAGCAGCCAGGTTTTCAGCACGCCGTTTTCTATAAGGTTTTGCTTTCGAACCTGTACGCCTTCTCCGTCCCAGGGGCGGGAGCCGTGGCCCCGAATAATAAGCGGATCGTCAATGATATTGATATGGCGCGAAAATACCTCCTCGTTCATTTTATCCTTCAAAAAGGAGGTGCCCCGGGCGATGGCCGAACCGGAAATAGCGCCAATGAAAGCTGATAGCAGCGAACCCGCAACCCGGCGGTCAAAAAGAACCGGCAGGTTTCCGGAGCCAATCTGTTTGGCCCCGAGCCTGGCAATGACACGCTCTCCGGCTTTTCTGCCGACATCTTCCGGCGATTTCAGATCTGCCAGCCAGCGTGTGCCGCTATAATCATAGTCCCGCTCCATATCATCGCCCCGGACAGCCAGCGCCATTCCAGAAAGGCCGTGGTGGGAGGAGCGCCAGCCTTTGTCAAAACCATTACTGGCCAGAAACTGGACAGCGGAGCTCGATAAAACTGCGGTCATGCCTTCGGCCTGCGTGACGCCCTTTACGCTAAGGGCTGCCGCCTCAATCCGTCGGGCCCGTTCCAGAAGATCTTCTGGAGTCAGCTCCGCGCCGTCGAAAAGTTCAAGTTCGTCCGCGCCGTTTTTTGACAGGAGTTTCTCATCTGCCAGTCCGCAATAAGGGTCCTCCGGGGCGAGACTGGCCATGGCCACGGCGCGTTCGGCGAGTTTTTCGAGAGATTTAGCGGACAAGTCCGAGCTTGAAACGCAGGCCTGCTGCTTGCCGATGAGAACGCGAAGGCCTATATCCCGGCCCTCACTATTATCAACTTCTTCCATTTCGCCGCCGCGCACAGTGACATGTAAAGATCGGCCATGGGTCGCGACAGCGTCCGCTTGCTCGGCGCCAAACTGCTTGGCTTTGGACAAAAGTGTTTTAAGGGCCGGGCGCAGGGATTCCGGCGAAATGGGCGTCGAATTGGGGTTTGGCATAATTATCCGGTAAGGCTCGGTATCAGAGGTAGCCGCCCATACCGACAAAAGTCAGCGGGGACAAGAGGGCACCGATCACGCAGCCCATTCCCATGGTATTTTCTTGAGCCATTCCGTGAGCGTGAGTGATCCGGCCCGGCGTAAATCCACCGCCTAGAACGAACAAGTAACCAAGTCGACTTATGAAGTGACGTCATAGGTCTCCCCTTAACTTGTTTGGGCGTCTGGTTGAATTTTGGCGGCCTCTGCGAGGGCCTTAACATGGGCGGACGGTTCCTGCGCGCCCTGAACGGCAAACTGTCCCTGATAGATAAAACAGGGGACACCCGAAACTCCCAGATTTCGGAAGAACTGGATTTCCTCCTTTACTGTGCTTTTATCATCGTCCTTAGCGAGCAATTCTTTGACCAGATCCGCATCCATTCCAACGTTTGCCGCAATATCCGAAAGTATGTCTGCATTTCCCACATCATCCAAATCATCAAAAAAGGACTTAAACAGAGCTTCGGCCGTTTTATTGCCTAGCCCCTGACCGGTGGCCCAGCGCATGAGCCGGTGAGCGTTGAGGGTGTTTGGGCGCATGGGAATATCGCCAAATCGGAAGGTAATGCCCACACCGGGCGCCGCCTTTTCCAGATGTTCGCGCATGGCTTTGAATTTATTGGACGGACCATCGCCAAATTTGTTTTTCATATAGGCAGGATAGGGCATGCCTGCCTCGGGGACAGTCGGGTCGAGCATATAGGGCCGCCAGGTCACGTTGACGGTGTGAGGGCTTTTTTTAGCGGCTTCGAAGAAATAGCGCGATCCGAGCCAGCACCAGGGGCAGACGATATCCGAGACGATATCCACTTGTATGGGCTGGGGTTTCGTTTTTTTTGCAGATTTATTTTTAGCCATTGGTTGTGTCCAGATTATCAGGGGCAAGGGTAAGGAATTTCAGCACTGCATCCATTTCGGTTTCCGTCAAACCTTTTGTGAGGCGTTCATTAAAGACCCGAAAATCTTCTCGGACCTGTTCGCGTTTCTCCCATCCCAATTCGGTCAGCTGCACGCGTTTTCGCCGGCCATCCATACCGCCGTGGATACGCTTGACAAGACCGGACTTTTCCATCCGGTCAATTAGCCCGCTGACGGCCGGATTGTTGCGACCGATACCGCCCGCCAGTTCCGAGAGATGGCATTTGTCATGGAACCCCAGATAAATCAGGACTGCCGCCTGAGAAGATCTCAGACCGGAACGTTCCGAAAGGAACAGATCAGCTTCTTTGGATAAAATCGTATGGGCCCGGTCAATCCAGAAAAATAATCTGCGATCAATGGGGCGGGCAATCGCCATAAACTCGTCTCCGTTTGAACCCGGTGCTTAAGCTGAATTTATTCGCTTGTGAAGTATTCTGTGGGCCAATTATTGGCATTGGCCTTTATACAAAACTGTATAGCCGGAATTTTTGGCTGAGCAGCTATTGCCGAAACTGCGCCGGTCAGCCGGGCAGGGCGCACGAACACAGACGACAGGTTTTTCTCCGCAGACCGGATCATATTCCATAGTGCACATGCGCGGTTCAGGCTCGATAACATCAGGGCCGTCAGGATGCCATGGCGGGTTTGGTCTGGGCTGAGGTCTTGGGCGCGGCGCGGGACGCGGCGGATCGTAATAGGCAGGCGGGCGATAATAGTGGCCCCAACCATTTTGATATGGCGCTCGCCAGCGGGGCGGCGGATAACAAATCAATCGTCCATATTGATAGTAACCGCCATAGGCGCAGCTTTGCCCCTGATGATAAGAGGGCTGCGTTGGCGCCGCGACACATTGCGGCCCGCGAGAGGTTTCAACACACTGATTGCCTTGCGCACAAAGCATGTTGGCACAGCTGAGCGATTGTTGTTGGCATATTGGCCCGCCCGGGGTTTCCACACAAGTGGTCCCATTTCCGCAGCGGACATTGGCGCA
>CAYQNQ010000053.1:0-14491 GCA_964418815.1 uncultured Hellea sp. | reverse complement strand
GGGGCAGACATCATAAATCTGATCGACCACCGCTTGCGTTAGGTTTCCAACGACGTGAGGCCGCTGATAGTTCAGCTTTGATGTTCGAATTTCGACAACGTCCTTTCCGGCAAGACTTTCGCAGATACCGCAGCCTACGCACATGCCTTCTTCGACAATACGGTAAAGCTGCTCTTGTGGGCTCAGCTCAGGACTTGAATGGGTGGACATTTATCTTCCTTTTTCGGGATGATTTACTCTAACGGATGTGGCTTTGATATCAATTCAGTTGTGAAGTTTAAGTCTGGCTATTTGGATAATAGATGTGGTCTTTTGGCTTTTGAATTTCGTATAAAAGATCATGGAACAAAAACCTGTCATTGTCTGGTTTCGCCGGGATTTGCGCATCCAGGATAATCCCGCGCTTTTTGAGGCGGCGAAGACCGGCGCGCCGGTTTTGCCGCTCTATATTGACGAGACGGATCGGGAGCGCGGAGAGGGCGCGGCGTCGCGGCTCTGGCTCCATTATAGTCTGTCTTCTTTAAAGTCGGACATGGGCGGGCTGACCGTTCAACAAGGCAAAGCCAAAACCATTATTGAAACCCTGGCCAAAACGTCTGGGGCGCAGGCGGTTTTCTGGAATCGCCGCTATGGCCGTGACCGGGAAATTGATGCAGCGATTAAGACTAGCCTGACGGGGCAGGGCGTCGAAGTTCGAAGCTTTAACGGCAATCTTTTGTCAGAACCGTGGGAGATCAAGAGCAAGACTGGTAAGAGTTATTACAAGGTATTCTCGCCCTATTGGCGGGCCGTTCTGGCTCAGGTTCAGATTCCCGGCCCTTTGCCTGCGCCAAAGCTGAAATTGTATGAGCCAGCGGAGGATTTAGAAATCAGTGATTTGGACCTTCTGCCCAAGACGCCGGACTGGGGCGCTAAAATGCTTTCCGGCTGGCAAATCGGTGAAGCCGGCGCAAAAGCCGCTTTGACAGATTTTTTAGACGGCCCGGCGGCCGATTATAAAGCGGACCGGGACCGGGCCGACAAGCCTGAAGGCACATCAAAGCTTTCGCCGCATCTGGCCTTTGGCGAAATCAGCCCAAGGCAGATCTGGCACGCTACCAAAGCCCGGGATGTGGACGGCGGTAAATTTCTCTCCGAGGTAGGCTGGCGGGAATTTTCTTATTGTTTGCTCTATCATAACCAGGATTTGAGGACCCGTAATTTCAAACCGGCATTTGACGGGTTTCCCTGGTCCAAAAATGAAGCTTTTCTAACAGCCTGGCAGAAAGGACAAACCGGTTATCCCTTTGTCGATGCCGGCATGCGGGAGCTTTGGCAGACCGGCTATATGCACAACCGCGTCCGAATGGTGGCGGCGAGCTTTCTAATTAAGCATTTGATGATTGACTGGCGCGAAGGGGAGAGCTGGTTTTGGGACACATTATTTGACGCCGACCCGGCCAATAATGCGGCCAGTTGGCAATGGGTGGCTGGAAGCGGGGCCGATGCCGCGCCATATTTCAGGATTTTTAATCCCTTTGGACAGGGCGAAAAGTTCGATCCGAATGGTGATTATGTGCGCAAATGGGCGCCTGAGCTGAAACGGCTTCCGAATAAATTTATACACCGGCCCTGGGAAGCGCCGGAGCCGGTGTTAAAAGAAGCGAATGTCCGGCTCGGGGAGACTTATCCCCGGCCGATTGTGGATCATA
The DNA here is from genome assembly GCA_964418815.1 of uncultured Hellea sp. Classification (GTDB taxonomy): domain Bacteria; phylum Pseudomonadota; class Alphaproteobacteria; order Caulobacterales; family Maricaulaceae; genus JACOMS01. Next base: position 12,800 of record CAYQNQ010000053.1, on the reverse strand, counting down.
AACAGGCCCGCGAAGCGGCGTTGTCTGCTTATAAAATGACGCGCGGTTAGCCTATTGTGAAATTCTCAAATCCGCGAGATTACCTGCAATGGCCCGAAAGACGGGAGCCAGCTCTGAAGCGTTTCTGGCATCAAAATATTTCCCGCTATCGCTGGCACATTGACGCATAACATCTTGTGTATCCGTATCATCGAGTTCGAAGGTGATGGAATAAACGACGATGCCTGTCGCTTTGGCGGCGGTGCAAACTTCAATAAGTTTGCTATCCAGCGCCTCTTTGACATTATCACCTTCAAGACGTTCTTGTCCGCGGCGCGCCGGCTCACCTAAAAACCCGAACGGGCCATAGCCAGACGAAAACCCGGATCCTGTTGCGCCGCCCTTGGTCTGCTTACCGTCCGTTAGAATGACCATGGCTTTGGTTGTGTTGGGATCATTATAGGGACGACCCTGGGTAAAGGGCGCATTGGGCGAGAGGACCCGAAATCCCCAGCTGGCGCCATTGGCGATATTGGTCCAGCCTTCCGCAACCATATTACGAATGCCGCGCCGAATAACGCGCTCATTACTGGTCAGGGGTGTCAGGGCTCTATCTTCATCGCAGGATTTATCCGCGCGAAGCGCGGGCCCGTCCTCAGACCCGTTTAGGGACAGGTTGTATTTTGATGTCGCTCTTAGGCGGTTCCAGTGATTACCCCCTGTATTATCGGCCACATAGGAATACACATTTGAATCCGTGTCGGACATATCCGGGTGGAAAGCCGGTTGAAACAGTGTTTCAGGATTGGACCGGTTCGGGGCTGTGTCATCTACATCATAAGGCGGAAGGCGGTTCTCAACACAGCCATCCCAGTTTTTGTTCAGGGCGCTGAATAAATCAAACCGGCTGACCTGGCTGTCAAAATAAATATCATTCTGGTCGGAACGTCCGTTATAATCGACCCATGACGGATCAAGATTATCCCGTCCGACATTGACCCAGGACGCAAATGGCACAAGACCGATTTGTGTGGTTTCCCGGGCGCCGGGGTTTTCATACAAAATATCAACCAGCTCGTTGGAGGCTTGTTTCAACGCGTTCAGTTTGCGGCCTCTCATGGAGCCTGTATTATCAAGTACAAGGGCGATGTCCAGATTACGAACATCCAAGTTCACGTTGGACAGCGTTGAAATAGAATGATTGGGTTTTCCAAGGACTCTTCCGAATAATAACGGCGCTGATTGCTCAAGACTAACGGTTGACCCGGTTTGGGATTTTGTCGCTTCGACGATATTGATTCTGTCCGCAATATGAGACGGATAATGGGTGTCTATATAAGAGGCGACCAAATTGCGGGCTTCAGACGCGGATCGGGTATTGCTTCGCATAATCATTAATGCGGCGCCGTCTGAAACGTCCTGAAGCTGCGTTTTCGTTTTGACCAGATTTGTGAGGTCTACGGCGGCGCCGACCCCTCCGACCAAGGCTGTGGAGGAAATGGCAAACAAAATGGCGAATTGACCTGATGTGTCCTTTAAAAAGGTTTTCGTCTTTTTTCCGATTTCATTTTTGAACAACATTTTATGCTCCAGTAGGTTACACGGGGAGCGGTGCAAGTTTCGATGCCGAAACCTGCCAGTGTTCGAATATACGCCAATTTGGGTGTTGTTATGGTTAACAAATCCTTACAGGGGAATTTTGAAAACCCTTCGTTTCAGACCTGCACGTTTATTATAAAGGCAGCGGCCTTGCCCTTTTCGAGCCCTTCGGCCATCCGGACAGATTTTTTGACCGGCAGTAAATAAGCCTCATGCTCCTTGCTGGGGAAGAGAGAGGTAAGCCATTCAGTCTCGCCGCACCGGACTTTAACGCGAAGCGATCCGAAGCCGGGCTTGCTACGATGACGGGTAAAAGCCCTGATATCTTTGGAAATAGCCGTGGGTAGGGTCACGAAATGCCAGGACCCGCTGCGTTTTTCGCCGCTGGTTTTCCACTCCCAAAGCTGCGCTTCAAATTCAAAATCCAGATCTATCATGGTAACGTGAATTCTCTCAATGATGTGAATTGGTGTTGAGCTATATATACGATACAGGCGTTTTATGAAAAAATGGACTACTATTCTGGCGATGTTGCTCATCTCTGCATGCGCGCAAGCCCAATCAAATGATAACCCTCAATTCAGCGATAGCTCTCCAGCTCCGCTGGTTCTTTCGGCATCCGGAAAGACCGATACGGCCATTTTGGCCGGCGGATGTTTCTGGTGCATTGAATCTGACTTCGAAAAGCTGCCGGGCGTCATCGAGGCTGTATCCGGTTATTCCGGAGGCGCGACGACAAACCCGACCTATAAAAACCACGGCAGCACCGGCCATTATGAAGTGGTCAAAGTGACCTATGATACGGGTCTGCTCAGCTATGACGACATTCTGGACTATTTTTGGGTCCATGTTGATCCCACAGATGCAAATGGTCAGTTTTGTGACCGGGGCCCCTCTTACCGGACAGCCATTTTTGCGCGGCCGGATCAGATTAATCAGGCCAGAGCTTCAAAATCCAAAACAATCCAGACCAAACCTTTTTCTGCCCAGATTGTCACTCCGGTTCTGGAGGCCGCGACCTTTTACAAGGCTGAGGAATACCATCAGGATTATTACCAGAAAAACCCAGCGCATTATTATCGCTACCGGACAGGATGCCGCCGGGATGCCAGAGTCCAGCAGCTCTGGGGCCATTAGTTATTCTGAAGGTGCTATTCAGCGGGCTGGACGTCTTGCTTTTTTAAAACAGCCGCGCCGTAAAGTTTTGGACTAAGGCTGTCAGCCCAGAATATCTTGCCGATGCCTTGGGCAGTTTTGGCCAGATATTTCACATAGGCGGGGTGCCCTAAAATTTTGAGTACAAAATATAAGGGCGCATAAAGACAAAGCTGCACAGCGCCGGCGATCATATACCGAATAACGCCCGGCAGACCTTTGACGCCGCGGCTGGCGTGAATGTTTGCCGGACCCTGTCCGAAGGCAAAGTTTCGGGTCCAGATATATTCCGGCGTTGCCCGTTTGGACGGGACAATCTCCCAGGCTTTGGCCTTTGGCGACCAGCCCACAAGCGTGCCGCGCTGCCGAAGATGATCAAACAGAAGATCGTCTTCACCGCCAACTTCATTCAGGCTTGTGTCAAAGGGCGGGGACGGCATATCGCATAAATTCAAGTCCAGAAGACATCCGCCTGTTCCCAGTGTTTCTGTCATAACACCTTCTTCGTCCATATCAGCAATGCGCGAAAAATAGGGCTCCATATATGGATTTCGGGGATCATCTGGATGGGGCATGAGAGCGTCCGCCGGGCCAAAGACAATACCGGTTTTGAATTTCACGGCTGTATCGACAAGCGATTGTATCCAACCCTCCAGCGCTTCCATGTCGTCATCCAGAAAGGCGATAAAACGGCCCCGGGCATGTTTCATGGCGCCGTTTCGGGCATTGGAAACGCCAGGATTGGGGACGTGAACATAATTAATTTCAAAAGGGGAGCCCATCATAAAGGATTCCACTACGGCTTTGGCCGAACCGGCCGGGTCGTTATCGGCGACGATAATCTCAACGGCCCTGTCTTTTACCTTTTGGGATAACAGGCTGGTGAGCGCGATTTTTATGCCGTCCGGTCTTTGAAATGTTGGTACGATGACGGATATGCCTTCGCTCCAGTCTGTTGCGGTTTGACCAGTCATGCGGTCCCCCTTAACGCCGAGATGGCATCTTTAATTGTTAAAACTTCCGCCCCGGTTTTTTTGACTTCGTTTATAATCGTCACCAAATTCTCCGGAGTGCAGCCAAAGCTCGATGGGTTTTCACGGACATCATGGGTGAACAAGGTTAGCCAACCGCCCGTATTTGAAATCTTGCGAACGGCGTCTATTGCCATATCGATCGTGTCAGAATAAATCGGCAGAGATCCAATCTGGTTCAGATCCACACTTTTAGTGTGAATGGATTTATTGATTCCGCGGGACCCTATAAACTTTTTTTGCAAAGCTTTTTTGAGCCCGGGATAGGTCTCGCCGTAAGGATAGGCGAAGGTATCCGAAGCCGGAATGCCCAAGGCGTTCAGTTCTGACTGATTTTGCTCAATATCCGCCATAAATGCGTCAAGGCTCAAGGAGCGGGAGTCGCGGTGCGAATATGTGTGTTCCGCGACCTCATGGCCGTTTGCATGCAAAGCCTTGGCATCGTGCGGGCCCATCATCTTACCCAGGTGATTGTCCACGCCGAATAATCCGCAGGCCACATAAACGGTTGAGAGCCAGCCTTCTTTCTCAAGCGGGCGTACACCGTTTTCCAAACCGGATGCAGGGCAATCGTCAAATGTAAAACTGATTATCGTCCGGTTCTTGGGGAGTATCAGCCTGTTCTGCGCCTGTTTGACGGTCAGCCGGCGGCAGACCTTTGCATAAAGGCTGGTACTGGGCTCATATACGTAAGGGGCCTCAATATTTGACGTCTGGATCATGCGAGTGTCTCCGCATACCAACTGGCTCTCCAGAGCTTGAGCGCCAACAGTCTCAGGCGCACAGGGACAATGTTCAGCTTAACAACGAGGCGTAAAAATGGACGCGTGAACCGCTGCCCGGGAACCCGGCGAAGTTTTTGGATGATCCGGTATAGCGGCAGAGTCTGCGCCAGATCCGGATGTTTACGGGTAAAGCGGTTATAATTGGGACCGCTGGTTTTAAACCGTTTTAATAGTGTATCGGTTGTTTCCAGCCCAAGGTGCCAGGCCGGAATATCCGCATGGAGAAGCGCGAAACGTTTAAAGACCCGCGCTGCCCATTCACTGTCTTCCCAGCCCCAGCCTTTAAATTCAGGGTCAAACGGTTCTTCTTTTAGAACCTCTTTTTTAACGGCCAGATTGGAAGAGCATACAAATTGCGGTCCCGCCGCGCGCCGCTGTTCAAGCGTCAAGCAATCAGAAACCTCCGACAGGGCCCGGTGAAGCTCGCGGTCCGGATCTTCAGATTGTTCCAGCACCTTAAATCCACCAAAAATAACATCGCAATCCATCTCCTTTATCAAGGTGAGATAATCGGCGACAAAGCTGTCTCGCTCCGGCCGCATGTCTGCGTCCAGAAACAATACCCAAGGGGCTCTGGCATTTTCAAATAGTTGATTACGGGCAAAGGAACGTCCGCGGTTTTGCTCAGCGATAAAAAGCCCGACGGGCGCCGCGGAATCCTTCACGGCAGCGATTGCCTTCCGGTTAAGGTCCGCATCATTGCTGCCATCATCATAAACCAGAATTTCGACATCTTTGCGGGCCAGACATTGATCCGATAACGCTTTGATCAAGGGGACCGGGTCATCATGATAATAAGGTATCAGGATAGAAAGACTGGGAGCCTTGGGCCGACCGCCGACACTGGTGTGCGCGTTTATAGTCACATCAGAACTCATATTGTGGCCTCCAGCTTAGTCTCGGAAGCGGGCTCGGATGCTGGTCGGTTGAATCTCGAATTCGGCCGGATTTTGAAGTAGATATTCTGAATAATCCTCCGGCAGCCAGCAGTATCAATTGTAAATGACAGCAGTCCGTAAACTATGATGCCAATTACGGCCTTAATCAATATTTCAACAAAATCCGGCGTATTTTCCGGGATAGGGACTGCCAAAACAACGCCGGCCATGACCAGACAGGCAAATGTAATCTGACAAAAGGCTTTTACGGGAATCGGGATAGGGAAATAGCGTCTGCCCACGGCCAATGATATAACCAAGCCGAAGCCATAAGCGACGACCGTCGACCAGACAGCGCCCATAAGACCGTATTTCGGTATCAGGAACAAATTCAAACCGATATTGATAATCACAGGGGGAACCATAGCCCAGACAAACATTTGAGTTTTGCCGGACAGCATGAAAGCGCGCTGCGCGTAATAGGAAATCATCCCGTTCATGACGCCGGCAAAAGCGATGGCCGGCATGATTTTAACGGCGCCGTCTCTAAATTCTTCGCCCAGAATGAACGCCGCGGGCTCTGCTACCAAAGCAATACCCGTTGCGGCCGGCATAGCGATCCAAAGCAGGCTTGCACCGTAATCGCGCAATATTTGTCTGGATTTCTCCAGACCTTCTTTTTCCAAGGCTGTCACGGCCACAGGCGTTATGGCCATTCCAATCCAGACAAACAAAACATCCAGACTGCGATTAGCGAAATTATAGCTGGCGGAATATTCTCCGGCAGAGGCATCCCCCATAAGCCATTTAATCAAATACAAATCACCGGAAGTCAGTGCGTAAGTGAGGATCAGAGAGATGCTGATGGGCATGCCATAGCTGAAATAGCGGCGCACCCGTTCCTGAGAAGACACGCCGTTTTTCATGTTTTTGAGCATGAAAGGCAGATCAAAACACAGAACGACCAAAGTCCCTATGATAATGCCGAAAAACATGCCGAGTTCTGGTTGTAGTTCCGTATATTTTCGAAGTAATACAATCAGCAACAGTCCAACCGTAAAACTGATGAGCTGTAATGCGGCAAAACTGGTACTATATCTTTTGATCCGGTGGGCGGCTTTGTGGGCTTCCATGCCGAGATTCAAGAAGACTTGCAGGCCGCTGGAGGCCAGCGCCACATATAAAAGCGGCTTCAGATCCGCCGGAATAACCGGCACGGTAAATATGACGATCCAGAAAAGCGCCATGGCCGGAATAACTGTTCGAAGGGCATAAACGTAAAGGGTTTTAACATGGGAGTTTACATCGCCTTCCCGCTCGGCCCGTGCCTGATAGCGGGCCATGGCAGCTTCCAGCCATGTGAAAAAGCCCATATGCAGGCCGATCATGGTAACTATGGCGATGGCATATCGGCCATATTCAGCGCTGCCTAAAAGGCGCGTAAGAATAACAATGCCGCCAAAACTGACGAGCAAAGAAGCCAGATTGACGGGTATATAAGCCAGCATGGAGCGGCCAATCATGACCGCTCCTTCCCAGCTGCCCGTCTGTGTTTAAGTTGTCGCATTACCGGATATTCTCCGAGTCACCCAGAAGGCACGGCAAGGTTTTGAGCATGATCGTGATATCAAACCAGATCGAGGCCTTTTCGATATATTCCACGTCGAGCTGTACCCGGCGCGCGACACTGGCAGCGTCATGCATGGGTCCCCGTGAACCATTGATTTGGGCCCATCCGGTCATGCCCGGTTTTACCTTGTGGCGGTGGGCATATTCTTCGACAAGTTTGTAACTTTCTGTGTCGCCAGTGCGCATGCCAACGGCATGGGGACGCGGACCGACCAGCGACATGTCGCCTTTTAGAACGTTCAATAGTTGGGGCAGTTCATCCAGTGATGTCTTGCGAATGAAGCGGCCCACACGGGTGACACGGTTATCGCCTTTGACCACTTGTTGAGCGGCCTTTTTATCTTCTTCTTCGATGCGTAATGAGCGGAATTTGTAGACTTTAAAAACACGGTTGTTAAAACCTTCGCGGGTCTGTTTGAACAGCATAGGTCCGGGACTATCCAGCTTTACGGCCAGGCCGATCAGGGCCAAAACCGGGGCACCTAAAACAAGGGCGGTAGAACTCACAACAATGTCCATAAGGCGCTTTAAAACGGTATGACGTCCACTTTTGGGCTTACCCGTGATATCCTGAACACTGATATTTGCAATGTGTCTGAGACGCTGCTGGATGTGGTCATAATTTTCAAACTCATCCACCACAAAGGCAATCCGATTAGGCAGGCGCCGGATTTGATCGATCAGTTGGTTTTTACGGGACTGCGCAATACTGGGCAGTGTCACGACAATACGGTCAATATAAGGCAGCTCGGTCCACGACAATAAATCGTCAATTTTACCGACCACCGGGACGCCGTGAATATTCTCAGGCGCTCTGGAGAGACGATCATCAAAAATGGCCAGAATATTTAGGTCTTTGGATTTGGCGTTTTGTTCGATCAGGCGGCGCGCGGAATCCGTTGCGCCCAGCATGACGATATTCGGGGCCAGAGCCCGACGGTCATGGAGTCGTTTGATTTGGAAATAATACAGGGAATGCAGGGCAAATAGAGCCACAACGCCCCAAAAACCTGCATAGGCGAGCATGTCGGGAGAAAAGGTTTCTGGTTTCAGGATAAGAGCCGTTGTCAACCAAGCTCCGACCGCCGAAAACCCGGCAAAAAACACTTTTTTCAAATGCGCGCCATAACTTTCCGAAGGGTGGAAGTTATGTGCGCCGCTGACCAGCAAAGATCCGATAAACATGAACGCGCCTAAAAGCCCCGCGGCTACGGGCGCGATAATTCCGCGATTATTCGTTCCGATATAAGCGTTCCAGACAACAATCATGATAATGCTTGTGACCCAGATAATATCTGAAGCGCGCAGCGCATAGCGCAAAGCAGAGCCGTTAACCTGACTTCGGGGAACCGAAATATCAGCCATGGACCGTCTTTCGATTTTACGAACGGGCGTAATTGGATCGAGGCGAGCTTCCTTCTTGAGGACGCCTTTTTGTTTAGCTGTCGACATTTTATTTTCCATCATTCACAAACCTCTTAACTCAATTGAGCAAATATTGCGTAAACGCCTATGGAAAAACTGGATGCTAATGCTGTGCCGACTGTGCCAAAATTGGACTGTCTTGACACACGGCTTATTTTTTATGGTTAAGATTGAATGAAACCTGCCAAAGCCCTATCTCAAAATGGTTATTCGGCGCGCTGACAGTGTTACCGAAACCTTACCGGCAGGGCCGGGTTTCCCGAAACGGAACAAACTGCATTTCGGTAAACCTGCAAATCTCTGTTCAGTGTGTCAGGACTGGACAGAATATATTACTCGCCTAGGGCCTCGTAAGTCACAAGACGGTATCGATAAGTTTCCGCCGCTTTCATCTTGTCCGCAATGACGCCGTGTAAATCGTCATCCCAATTTGTCCATTGATCGACAAAGGCATTGGCGTTTTTGCGGTTACCTTCATACTGGATGGCTATAATTTCCCTGAGCAGGGAACCGACCGCGTCATTATATTTGTCATAGTCTATTTGCAGACTGCCATTTTCAAACTTCAAAAGACCTTTGTCCATGAACCAGTTAAACTGCATGAGCTGCATGGTGCCGTAAGCCTGACTGCGCCGAGGCTGGTTTTTGCGTGTCACCCTTAAAATACCCGATGCGAGAATGGAGCGCAGCTGTTTATCACTCAGCGCGCCGGCTTTGTGCAGTCTGGGAACGGAAAACAACGAGACCAGATCCGATTTCATTTCCTCGAACATGTCAGCGCTTTCCTGCAAAGCCGCATCAATATCGCCGCCATCTTTGGTTTGGTCCGGGCCCAGATAATGCCCGATTTCGTGCCAGAGCGTGCGGTAGAAATTCCCCTCAATGGCCAGATCATTGTGATGGCGCGGATCCGTGGCGGCCTTGAAGCTGGTCAAGCCGGTTTCGTACAGGGTCTCGCTTCTCAGGATATTGGAGCGGATTAAAATTGTACGTCCAAACTGGCGGGACAGATGGCCTTCATTGGGCAGGATTGTTGCCGTATTGGTGCCGCGTGACTGACCGAAATCCGCGATGATATTGTATACGCCGACAGGAATTCGGTTGCGGACCTGTTTTTGGGCCGCGTAGGGCAGCGCATCTTCAATAGCCTGAATGTCGCCCAGGGAACTCGATAGCTCTTCGCTTTTGGCTTTGTCGCGGAGCAAGAGCGAAAGACTGAAAAAGCTTTTTACGCCTAACAGCGTGTCGTCATAGGTTTCGTAACTGCCGATCTGGGCATTGAGATTTCCGGTGTAATCGCCGGTGATCCACATGGCGTCGCTGCCGTCATAATTATCCGCCAGCATGTCCCGGGCACGCAGACGCAAATAGCGGGCAAAAGCGATGTCCTCGCCAGCGATATGGTCGGCCGCCGCCTGCAGGCGGTCATAGACGTAAAAAATATCTTCGGCGTAGCGCACAGAATAGGGCAGGCCAAAATAGACTTCCGCAGCTTTGATGCGGTTGCGAAGACCTGGATGCAGACGCTCAAGACTAGGATAGTTATCCAGGGTCTTCAAAGCCGCTTGTTTATTGGTAAAGCTTGCGGACATGACAACAGCCCGCAAATCCAGAATTTCGTCTTTCCGGTCCGGATGGGCTGCGAAAAACGTTTTCAGGTCTTCTCGCTTTGTGCCGAGTGGATAGACATTTTTCGCCTGGGTCGTGGCGTCCGCGTTGAGAAAGCCAACCCGTTCATTGTCCAGATTGGTGAGCATGGGACCTTTCATCATCCGGAAAAGGTCTTTGAGGTCCTGCCGAACGGCCGGGTCTGAAATTTTCGCCTCAATATCCCGGGCTTGCGGATGTATCTGGTCGAGATAAAGCGTGTGCAGCCGCGCGCCGGCGGCAAGCAATTCTTTTACAGCGCGTTTTTCGTTCGCCGTCAGCTGGCTGTCATCATAGGTAATCCGCAGCCGCATGGTTTTATCCAGTATGGGCTGACTGTCCGCCGCCGTCCATTCTGTGTCAAAATAATCTACCGATGTGCTGGTTTGAACTTCTGCCGGCTTGGCGGCGGGTGTTTGAACTTCCGATTGGCAGGCGGTTAGGGCGAGCGCGCAAATTAAGGCGGCGCCCAAGTTTCGAAAATCTCTCATACAAGTCTCTATCGGTTGCGTTTTAATCCCGCGATTTCCGCCAGGACAGCATAGGCCGCATCGAGCACATTAGTACCGGGTCCGAAAATTTCGCTCACGCCTGCGGCGCGCAGGAAAGCATAATCCTGTTCGGGAACCACCCCGCCGACCACGACCTTTATTTCTGTATCTTTGAGCAGCGCGATCAATTCAGGCACCAGAGTTTTGTGCCCGGCGGCCAGCGAAGATACACCCACAACATCGACGCCGAGCTCTTTGGCTTTAGCGGCTGTTTCGGGGGGCGTTGCGAACATGTCGGTCATATCCACCTTAAATCCGAGATCGGCAAAGGCGGTGGCAATCACTTTGGCACCCCGATCATGGCCGTCCTGTCCCATCTTGGCGATGAGAACATAGGGGTCTTTGCCGGAGTCGGTTTTATACTCCGTGATTTTGTCAGCGACACTTTGATATGCCGGATCGTCCTGATAAGCGGCCGAGTAGACGCCTTTGATCACGCGCGTGACAGGCTTGTGCCGCCCGAAGGAGGCTTCCATAGCATCGCTAATCTCGCCGAGGGTTGCTCGGGCGCGGGCCGCTTCGACGGCCGCCCGCAATAGATTGCCCTGTCCGGTCATGGCAATGTCGGTCAATGCGGTAAGGGCGGCTTTGCAGGCTTTATCATTGCGGCTGGATCTGACCTTTTTGATCCCGGCGATTTGGCCAGCGCGAACTTTGGCATTGTCAATTTCCAGAAAGTCGATGGGGTCTTCATCATCGAGGCGGAATTTATTGACGCCGATAATCACGTCCTCGCCTTTGTCCACGCGGGCCTGACGATTGGCGGCCGCTTCTTCGATGGCCATTTTCGGCAGGCCTTTTTCGATGGCTTTTGTCATGCCGCCTTCGGCTTCAATTTCCTCGATCATGGACCAAGCCTTGTCGACCAGATCTTGTGTCAGCGCCTCCACATAATAAGAACCGCCCAGTGGGTCGACAACGTCGCAGACACCGGTTTCGTTTTGCAAAATCAGTTGCGTGTTGCGGGCGATGCGAGCAGAAAACTCCGTCGGCAGAGCAATGGCTTCGTCAAAACTATTGGTGTGCAGGGACTGGGTTCCGCCGAGCGCCGCCGCCATGGCTTCGAAGGCCGTGCGGACCACATTGTTGTACGGGTCTTGCTCTGTCAGGGAAACACCGGAGGTCTGGCAGTGTGTGCGCAGCATTTTCGAGCGGTCTTTCTGGGCGCCGAAATCTGTCATGATTTTTGCCCAGAGCTGACGGGCGGCGCGCAGTTTGGCAGCCTCCATAAACACATTCATGCCGATGCAGAAAAAGAAAGAAAGCCGCCCGGCAAAGGCGTCCACATCAAGCCCCTTGGCTAGAGCGGCGCGGACATATTCCATGCCGTCCGCCAGGGTAAAGGCCAGCTCCTGCGCCAGCGTCGCGCCGGCTTCCTGCATGTGATAACCGGAAATGGAAATCGAATTGAACTTGGGCATATCACTGGAAGTGTATTCAATGATGTCGCCGATAATGCGCATGCTTGGCTCGGGCGGATAAATATAGGTATTGCGCACCATAAACTCTTTGAGGACATCGTTCTGGATGGTGCCCGAGAGCGCGGCCTTGTCGACGCCCTGTTCTTCGCCGACCACAACAAACATGGCCAGGATGGGAATGACGGCGCCGTTCATGGTCATGGAGACGGACATCTTATCCAGCGGTATGCCGTCAAAGAGGATTTTCATATCCTCGACCGTATCAATGGCCACCCCTGCCTTACCCACATCGCCGACCACGCGCGGATGATCGGAATCATAACCTCTGTGGGTGGCTAGATCGAAAGCGACGGATAATCCCTTTTGTCCGGCTTCAAGGTTTTTGCGGTAAAAGGCGTTGCTTTCCTCGGCGGTGGAAAAGCCCGCATATTGACGAATGGTCCAGGGCCGGTTGGTGTACATTGTGCCGCGCACGCCGCGGGTAAACGGCGCAAAGCCCGGCATTTCCCTGGCGGCCGTATCCGGCACATCTTCAGCCGTATAGACAGGCTTGATATCAATGCCTTCTGGCGTGAGCTGGGTCAGCTCTTTCACATCGCGTCCGCGCAGCTCTTTTTCCGCGAGGGCGTACCACTCTTTTATAGTCGGATTATTAGGCATTGAGTTTCCGTACAAAAAGAATGGCAATCACCGCGCAAAT
>CAYQNQ010000052.1:0-14498 GCA_964418815.1 uncultured Hellea sp. | reverse complement strand
CCATACGGACACTAGCACCTGAAGCTAGCGCGTCTACCAATTCCGCCATCTGGGCTCAAATGACAAGTCCCGCCCTTTAGGGATAAGTTTTTCCGCCGTCAACCAAAATACACTTTCAGGATAGCTGGATGCGACGCTTGGCGACTTGCCTGTCCGGCGCTTTGGCCTATTGTTCGCTCATGTTAGCTGAACTCGGCCATATCCTGCTGATCACAGCGTTTGTGATTGCCATATTGCAGGCGGCTGTGCCGCTCTGGGGCGCTCACAAAAACCACAGCGTCCTAATGGGATTTGGTGACAGAGCCGCCCTGTTACAATGTCTGGCGCTAGCAGGATCTTACGCGGCGTTGACTGCGGCATTCGTCACATTCGATTTTTCATTGCTGTTGACCGCAGAACATTCTCACAGCGACACCCCGTTTATATACCGGATCACTGGAGTTTGGAGCAATCATGAGGGCTCCATGATGCTCTGGGTTCTGATCCTGAGCATTTACGGGGCCATGGTCCCCATATTTGGCCGCAACCTTCCTAAACGCCTGAAAGCCCGGGCGATCGCCATTCAAGGCCTATTGAGTGCGGGCTTTCTAAGTTTCACCCTCCTGACCTCCAATCCATTTGAAAGATTGATTCCCGCCGCTTATGAGGGCGCGGGTCTGAATCCGGTCCTTCAAGATCCGGCGGCAGCCTTCCACCCGCCGTTCCTGTATCTAGGCTATGTAGGCTTTTCCCTGAGCTTCGCCTTTGCCTGCGCGGCTCTGTTGGAAGGCAAGGTTGACGCTGTTTGGGCGCGCTGGCTGCGTCCCTGGGTATTGCTGTCCTGGAGTTTCCTCACCGTGGGAATAACGCTGGGCAGTTTCTGGGCCTATTATGAACTTGGCTGGGGCGGCTGGTGGATGTGGGATCCTGTCGAAAATGTTTCCTTCATGCCATGGCTCGCCGGCGCGGCGCTTGTGCATTCCATCCTTGTTCTCGGCACGCGCCAATCTCTACCAAGCTGGACCGTTCTTTTGGCCATTACAACTTTCAGCCTGAGCCTTATCGGGACATTTGTTGTGCGTTCAGGCCTGCTGACCTCGGTCCACGCTTTTGCCGTTGACCCGGCCCGCGGTATTTATCTGCTCGCGCTTTTAGGGCTTTATACGGGGTTAGCGCTGGGGCTTTACGCTTGGCGATCATCGTCTCTTCAGGCCCGCGACCGCTTTGAGCCTCTTTCTCGAAGCGGCGCCTTGGTTCTCAACAACCTCCTGCTCGCCGTTACGACGGTTACGATTTTTATCGGCACTTTTTACCCCGTTATTATCAAAGGCGTATTTGATGATGATCTGTCTATTGGGCGGCCCTATTACGCGATTACATTTGTTCCCGTCATGATGCTGCTAATCCTTGTGATGGGCGCCGGGCCTCATTTGAAATGGGAACGCGATACGGCAGCACGGCTAAAATCCATAATTTTCAAATTGGCGCCCATCCTCATCTTGGCTTTTATTTTAATTGCCGTCATCGGATACGGCATTCTCTCCGCTTTTGGATTGGCCCTTGGCGTATATTTGCTGATCGCAACGCTTATGGTTGTTTGGGCCCGGCGCAAGGTTTTGGCAAAGCAAACAGCGGCCTTCTTCGGATTTGTTTTCGGACATATAGGTCTGGCCGTCATGACGGTGGCGATCACCTTGTTTACAGGCGGTCAGCTCGATGATTTGCAACGCCTGAAAATAGGCGAAAGCCTGGAGCTGGGTCCTTACGAATATCGCCTGACCAATTTGGGCCAAGGCAGCCGCGATAATTATGTTTTCACGGCGGCGGAAATCACCGTATTTAAAGACGAACAGAAAATCACGCCGCTGGTCTCCGAGGCCCGGAATTACCGCAACAGAGATACGGCCCGCGGCGCTGAAGGCAACTGGACAACCGAAGTCGGTTTTGATCTTGGTCTGAAAGACACGGTTTTCGCGACTTTGTCCGAATGGGACGGCGATAGCGCCGTAATCAGAGCCCATTACCACCCCTTTGTTATCTGGATCTGGATCGGCGCACTTCTTATTGCCCTCGGAGGATTCGTCTCGCTGGCTGATCGGCGTCTCAGATTCAAATCGGCGGAGGCGCTGGAATGACCCGAGGCCTTATACCGCTATTAGGGTTTGCAGCCCTCATCGTCATACTGGCGGTCGCTATTTTGCGCGGCAATTCTGATCGGTTATCTTATAATCTGCTCGAGGCGCCTTTCCCCGAATTTGAATTGGCAGAGCTATACGAGGAAGGCCGTATCGTGGGAGAGGACGATATCTCGGGTCAGATTACGCTGGTCAATATTTTCGGGACATGGTGCGTCCCCTGCAAAGCCGAACACCCGAAATGGATGGAGATCACCGAGCAAGATAATATTCGGATCGTTGGCCTAAATTGGCGGGATTCCCGAGACAAAGCAAAAGTCTGGCTTAAGCAATTGGGGGATCCCTATGATTTTGTCATTTTCGATCAGAGGGGCGAACTGGTCATTGCCATGGGCGCCACTGGCGCTCCGGAAACTTATGTCATCGATCAAGACGGCCTCATTCGATATAAACATGTCGGCATGATAACGGATGAAATTTGGTCAGAAATTTTGGCCCCGCTGATTCAAAAGTTGGAGAACGGCGCATGATTCGGATTTTTCTCACGGCGGCAATTGTGTTTTTTCTGGACGTGACGACGCCGACCATTTGGGCTCAAAATCCCGCGCCTTCGACTATTTCTGAAGCCGAAGTCGAGCTCCGCGCCAAAGAAATCGGGCGGGGACTGCGCTGCGTTATGTGCAAAAACGAATCCATCGAAGAATCGCCGTCAACCACAGCCCAAGATATGCGCCGGATTGTCAGAGACCGCGTTAGGCGCGGCGAAACAGACCTGGAAATAATCAACTATATGCAAAGCCGGTATGGAGATTTCATCTTATTAAAACCGCCGGTACAGCCCAATACATATTTGCTGTGGGGTCTACCTTTTATATTGCTGCTGGGTGCCCTGCTTTGGTTTTGGCGGGCGGTTCGCAAATACTCACAAACGTAAGACTTCAGGCCATAAAAAAACCGCGCCCGAAGGCGCGGCTCTTACAATTTTTGTTTTAAGCTAAATTACTTGCGGATCGGCAGGTAATCATTGGTGCTATAGCCGCCTGAAGAATTGTAACCGCCATATGATGATGAAGAGCTACT
This sequence comes from uncultured Hellea sp., assembly GCA_964418815.1. Classification (GTDB taxonomy): domain Bacteria; phylum Pseudomonadota; class Alphaproteobacteria; order Caulobacterales; family Maricaulaceae; genus JACOMS01. Next base: position 11,304 of record CAYQNQ010000052.1, on the reverse strand, counting down.
GCTTCCGCTGCTTTGCATACATGTTCCGTCAGACTGCATTGTCGTTCCGGACGGGCAAAGCACAGCCTCGCCAGAGGTTGAACCGCTGCCGTAAGAGGTCGAACCGCCGGATGAATAGCTGGAACCGCTACCATAAGACGATGAACCGGATGAACTGGATGAGCCGCTGCTAAAAGAGTTAAATCCAGAGCTGCCTTGCATGCAGGTTCCGTCAGACTGCAGAGTTGTGCCCGCTGGACAATCAGCTGTTTCGCCTGAAGATGAACCTGAGAAGGATGAACTTGATCCTGAATATGTCGATCCGCTACCAAATGATGAGGTAGAGCCGGATGAAAAAGTCGACCCGCCGCCAAATGAGCCGCTAGAAGACTGCATACAGGTTCCGTCAGACTGAGGCGTTGTACCCGCTGGACATTCAGCTGTTCCGCCAGACGTCGAATGAGATGTCGCACCGGAGAAGCTTTGCGTCGGAGGGGTATAAGTCGTTCCAGAAGAATAAGATGTTCCGGATGATTGCGCCGGCGCCGATGGATAAGTTGTGCCAGATGAATATGTCTGCTGCGAATAAGTCGGCTGACTATAAGTTGGCTGCGAATATGTTGGCTGCTGAACAACCGGTGCGCTGTGACCACAACTTCCGATAGCTGAGCAATCCGCATAAACAACACCCTGAACCGGTGCTGTCGTCGGTGCATAGTAACGTTGTTGTACAGGCTGCTGTGCGACAGCGCCGCCGCAACCATATCGCGGCTGATCACATGATGCGCCGCTTTCATAATCATAGATACTGCCGTATCGATCGCCTGTGTGTCCTTTAGATGCACAGGCCGATAAAGTTAGTCCTGCGACTCCGATTACAGCGAATAAACTGTTACGGATTATTACACTCGTGCCCATATCAGGCCTCCCATAATGAAACATTTGATGTCCTTTTCTGCAACTTTTAGACCAAAAAAACGTGAAATTTCGGTTACGTTTTTCAAGTCTTTCGTCTGAAAAGGCATAAAAAGAACCCATCCAGACCACCTTTTTCCCTTATTTGGTGAGGTAAAAGCCGCAAATGCCCGCTAGAGTTCCCAAACTCACGCCATTTTTCATCAGAAAAACGAATCACTTCAAAACCACTCTGCTTTTGCAGGAACCAGTCTATCTGTTCTTCGCCTTCCTCCACCTGTAAGGAACATGTACAATACATCAAAAGCCCCCCCGGACGCAATTTTTCAACTGCAGAAAGTATTAACCCTCTTTGTAACTGCACAAGTTGCCTTATTTGCTTCGGATCCTTGTTGTGGAGAACATCCGGATGTCGCCGGAATGTGCCGGTCGCGCTACAGGGCGCATCAATAAGAACAATATCAAAGGATCCGTCCTCCGCTTTCCAATCCAGAGCATCCGCTTCGACCACCCGGGCTGCTAGGTTTGTCCGCTGCAAATTGGCTTTTAAAATCTTTAATCTTCGGGCTGATTTATCGAGTGCGACCACATCAGCGCCGCCCGCAGCAAGCTGTAGGGTTTTTCCGCCTGGCGCAGCGCACATATCCAGGACTTTCAGGCCCGATACATCCCCAAGAGCCCGCACCGGCAGCGTCGCTGACACGTCCTGCACCCACCAATCCCCGGAATCATAGCCCGGCAGGGCGGGCACCTGCCCGGCTTTGGATATGCGTATCGTCTTCTCGAATATCACCTCCCCTTCGAGTTTTTCGGCCCATTTTTCAGGATCAGACTTCACAGAAATGTCGAGCGGAGGTATTTTTACATATTCAAGCGCCATTTGCCTTGCGGCTGACCTACCGAAGCTCCGTTCCCAGCTTTTATAGATCCAGCCCGGAATATTATCTCTGGGCGTCGTTTTTCCTATCTTGGCCTTGCCTTCCACAGCGACCTTACGCAGGACTGCATTCGCCAGGCCGGAAAATTTAACATATTTCCTGTGATCTTTGATAAGGGCAACCGTTTCGCCAACAGCCGCGTGGTCCGCCGTACCCAGAAACAATAACTGTGCCGCCCCGACCCGAAGGGCATTCTCTACATAAGAGGGCGGCTTTTGCTTCACATAATCTGTTAAAACGCCGTCGATCTGGCCCATACGCCGGAGGGTCGATGATACCAGCAATCTGGCAAAGGCTCGATCTCTGGGCTCCAAGGCCGAAAATTGGGTATCGGATGCCAGACTCACTTCGAGCTGCTCATTCTTAGATAAAATACGGCCAAGAGCCCTGACGGCGACGGCGCGGCTTCCACTGTTATGGGATGTATGGGCGGCTGACATGAGGCCACCTATCATGGATTTATGGTTAATAAAGAGTCTACGCTGACTTAATCAATTTTTATGGCTATTATTGTACCAGTTCGGGTCAAAGGTCAGTCGGTTTCGATTGACGTTTCGAACGATACAGGCTTAATGCGGCTATGTCAGATATGACAATAGCCAACGCCGCGCCCGGCAAAAAACTTTCTCCAGCCGCCCGAAGGGCTCTGGAAGAAGCCGAAGCGCGACGCATTTCTCAGGCCAAGGTCTCGAAACGTCCCGATGAAAAAGGCGGACCAGAGGGAGCGGAGCCAACACGCTTTGGCGACTGGGAACGCGGCGGAATTGCCTACGATTTCTAGCACGGCACGATCTCTCCAAATATAAAGTGAAGGGCATAGCCCAGTTTGAGGAGTGAGCGCATATGCGTCAGATGTTTAAAAAGGCCGCAATTCTCGGCGGATTAAGTGTTAGCCTGTTATCTACAAGTGCTGTCGCCGGTGGCTGCTTCCCAGGACCCGCCGGTCCTGTTTGTTCACCGCAAGTGATAGCTCATCCGGGCGGAGCCCCCGGCATCGACCCCATGCATGTATACTCAGAGCGCCCAATGGGTCATCTTCGCTCGGTTAAGTATCTAGGCACGCCCAGTGTGAATATTACGCGGATTCACGGCGAAATAGGCGCGGCCCGAATTACGGATGCGCCGAGCGCCTTCACAGGTGGCTGCACGCCCGAATCCACACAATATTGCCGTCAGGGCGGCGTAGCGGCACCTATCCCTGCGCCTGTTATAGCAGCGCCTGTCATCGCTCAGCCGGCCCCGATTATAGCCGCGCCCGTCATTGCACAGGCCGCACCCGTCAGTGAACGCGTTGTTTATGTGGGGAAAGGATATGACCCGAGCAAGTTTGTACCGCGCACCTATGGATCTAACGAATTAACACCGGGTATTGCGCATATTCCGACATCCAGGGTGGATCGGTCTCACGCAAATGCGACAGCCATACTGAACGGCGGCATGACCCAGCCGCAACCAATTGCTTCTGGCGGCGTTGTCCCGCACCCATCTCAAGTGAGAGTGGCACCGGTTGTCTCTTCAGGGACTTTCGCTATGGGCGCACAGCCTATTGGCGGGAACGTGATCGGTTCTGTGACCCGGTCTATGACAATGGCGCCTGGAACCAATGTTTATCCCGGCTCCATGGCGGCAGACGGCACATATTACGAAAAAGTCTCCGGCCCAACTATGTTAGGCGGCACTCAGGCTACGCAAATCATTTGCAAGCGCCAAGCCCCGCGGGTCAATGTACAACAGCCAGTTATCGGCGTGCCCTCACCGGTTCCGACACCTGTGCTGACTCAATGTCAGCCTGTTGGCGGAGTGGGTCATTTCGGTACGCGCCGCTACGGACACTAAATTACGAAGCCCGCATCTAGCGGGCTTTTAACACGTTTTTTCCCTTGTAGGGCGAAATCGATTGAGTTTGCACGATTTTTGCAATTGATACGACAATAGATTTGAAAGGTAGCAACATGAAATCATCTGTTCTTGTCAAAAGCGCCATGGCACTGGCCCTGACAGCAGGCTTTTCCGTTACAGCCAATGCTGGTTGTGGTAACGGCAGTCTTTATTGCGGATCCTCCAACGGATCGGCAATCCAGCCATTGTCATCATTTAATAGCGGGTCCTCCTCTTTTGTTGGGTTCTCGTCTTCGGAATCAACGACTGGTCCAATTTCAATGTCCGGCTTGGGAACAAATGAATTCCTAAGCCCGACCTCTTGCCCTGTTGACGTCAACGGACTGCAGCCCGGTCAGACAGTTTTGGGATGTTATCAAGTCAATAATCAGCAACAATCGACTGAGCGCTATCACTACGGTGCGCCGCACACAGTTCGTGCCGTTCGTCCAATCGTTTATGTACGCTATCCGGTTCCAGTACCCGTTTACGGCGTTCCGGTACCTGTTCGAACACCGGTCTGGGGTGTACGTCGCGGATTCGGCGGCGGATTTGGTCCCGGCTTCGGCGGTGGGTTCGGTCCTGGCTTTGGCGGCGGATTTGGCCCTGGTTTCGGCGGCGGCTTTGGATCATGCGGCGGGCCGGTTGTGCCTCGCTGGGGCGGTGGCTGCGGCCGTTAGACCCAAGCAAAGAATTTCAAAAGCCCCGAAAGGGGCTTTTATTTTGCCATATTTTCTATGATTTTTTGAGCCGCTTGCTGCGGGTCATTGGCCTGGGTAATAGGCCTGCCCACTACAATATGAGAAGCCCCTGCCCGGATCGCGTCTTCAGGCGTCGCGATACGCTTTTGATCTCCTGTGTCCTGTCCAGCCATACGGACACCCGGCGTAACAATCAAAAAGTCATCGGGGACCATGGCCCGAATTTTGTCAACCTCAAGCGGACTGGAAACGACGCCGTCAACACCGGCGTTCACCGCTTGCCTGACCCGATGCAGAACCAGTTCTTCGGCCGTATGATGATACCCGATATCGATCAGCGCATCTTCGTCGAGAGAGGTAAGCACGGTGACACCCAGAATTTTAAGCCTGCCGGATCGGCCTTTGACGGCTGCCCGCATGACATCCGGCCTCGCATGGACAGTCAACAGATCCGCTCCGATGGTTGAAATAGACCGAGCCGCCTTTTCAACGGTCGCATCAATATCGTGGAGCTTGAAGTCCAGAAAAACATTCTTGCCCATGGCTGCCAGTTCTTTTCCAAATTCAGCGCCGCCCAAAGGCAGCAGCTGTAGTCCGATTTTATAGGAAACTACCTTGTCTCCGAGCCGCTCGACCATATGCCGGGCAGCATCTATGCTGGGCAGGTCTAGGGCCACATATAATCGGGGATCGGTCATGCTAGCCCTTTCTGATTTTCTCTGAGTTTTTTGCCATCAGACCCAAGGCGATGCGTTCCGGCATCAGGCGCGCCGCAACAGCGATGGACTTATTGACCCGGCCGGGAATGAAAACCGCCCTGTTTCGCTCGCAAGCTTCAACGCCCTGTTCGGCGCATTCTTCCGCGTCCATCCACATAAAGTCCGGCATTTTGGAGACACCTTCGCGGGTGCCGTTGACGTCATGAAATTCGCTATAGGTAAACCCCGGACAAAGGGCGGAGACATGCACGCCGTAAGGCACCATTTCCAAATGAAGACTTTGAGAAAACTTGATCAAAAAACTTTTGACGGCTGCGTAAAGAGTGTGCCCTCGAGAGCCAGGAATATGCCCTGCCAAAGACGCCACATTGATTATTCGGCCATAGCCCTCATCTTTCATGGATGGCAGTACAGCATGCGCCAATTCACAAGGAGACCTCAGCATTAATTGCAGAAAGTCAGCATGGTCTTCCCAGTCGCTATCGATAAATTTTCCCGGAAGCCCATAGCCGGCATTATTGACGAGACCGTCAATGCGCACGCTCTTTTTCCCGATCCGGGCCATCAGATCTTGAGTGGCGTCCGGTTCAAACAGATCCAGCGAAAATATATGGCTCCTTGTTCCAAATTCTGCTTTCAGGCTTTGGGCCAATTCGATCATTGGCTCTTCCCGACGGGCTGTCAGTGCGAGATCCCATCCCCGAGCCGCATATTCGGTGGCAATGGCTGCGCCGATACCGGCCGAGGCACCCGTGACAAGGCAGGTTTTTTTATCCGCCATAAGTGGTCTTCCTTAAATTATCAGAATCGGCGCTTTGCCTTTAACGCTGCTCAGTCCTAAAGACAATCTTCGAAAGACCAAGAATTAATCTCGTCGGGTTAGCTTCGGCGGTTTTGCTTTCAATTCAGCGGGATTCCATCTAGTAAAAGCCATGGGTTACGCCGTCATAGCCATTCTCATTCTCTTGGTGATCCTGGTCATCTGGATTTTCAACCGGCTCGTTGCAGCCAGACAGCTCGTCAATAATGGCTGGTCCGATATTGACGTTCAGCTCAAGCGCCGGGCAGACCTAATCCCTCAACTGGTGGAGACCGTCAAAGGCTATGCCGGCCATGAAAAGAAGCTCTTTAGGGAAGTCACTGAGAAACGCAATGAGGCTTTAAAGGCCGAGGCACCGGTCGAAAGAGCCAACGCAGAGGCGGCCCTTAAAGCCCCTATCGGCAAGTTACTGGCCATTGCCGAAGATTATCCGGACCTGAAAGCCAACACCAATTTTCTCGATCTGCAGGATGAATTATCTGACACCGAAAACAAGATAGAATATGCCCGCCGGTTTTATAATGGCGCCGTCCGGCAGAAAAACATTTTGGTTCAGAGTTTTCCGTCTAATCTTTTTGCGGGAATTTTTGGTTTTAAGGCGCGGGAATATTTCGAAATGGACGAAGCGCCTGTTCTCCCGGAATTGGACTTCGAAAGTTGATGCTGAATTGGGTGCGAATGATCGGCACCATGGCGCTGCTGTTTTTGGCGGCTCTGACCGGTTTTGCGCAAGAATCGATTACGTCCTTTGATGTGGACATAATCGCCGAACAAAACGGCGATTTGCGGATTACCGAAACAATTACAATTAACGTGGAGGGACGTCAGGTCAAACGCGGTATTCTTCGCGAACTGCCACGGTTTCAGCTCTATCAAGGCAAGAAAATACCTATTCGGTACGAGGAGCGCAGCGTTGACCGCAATGATAGCCGCGAGCCTTTCGTAATTGAAAAAAACGACAACGCTTATGTTCTGCGCATTGGCGATGCAGATGTTTACCTTCAGCACGAAAGCCACAAATATGAAATTTCTTATCTTATTAAGGACGAACTTCGCCGCTTTGATACTCACGATGAGATCTATTGGAACGTAACTGGAAATTATTGGCGCTTGCCTATTGATAGCGCATCTGCGCGCATATCCGTGCCGGATAATGCCCGGTTTCAGGACATGGATTTGTTTACCGGTTCGCGCGGCGCTGTCGGCAAAGACGCCATATTCATTGATCGTCATCCTGTTTATGAATTTCAGGCCAATCGCCCTTTTAAAGTTCGTGAAGGCATGACCGTATCCCTCCGCTTTGACAAAGGCGTTTTCGGAGATGTGCAAGACTCGACTAAGCGATATATCTTTAAACTCAGATATGGCGCCCTGCTCCTGTTATCGCTCTCCTTTTTGGGCATAGCTGGCTATTATTATCGAAGCTGGAACAAAGTTGGCCGGGACCCCGCCAAAGGTCCGGTCTTTGCCCGCTACCAACCCCCAGAAGGATATTCCGCAGCCGCTGCTGGCTATATCTATTATCGGGGCGTCAAAGACTACCAGGCATTGATCGCGACCTTAATGGGACTGGCAAACAAACAATGGATTTCCATCGAAACCGGTAAAAAACAAACCACTTTGACACCGCTCGAGCGAGAGCTTCTTTATGAGAAAGACCGCCTCGCGGAAACACCCAATGAATTTATGCCGCTCAATCCGGAAGAAACCGAGCTGTTTGGTCTTCTATTTCCGCCACAGCGGGTCGTTCCCATCACCCTGAATAATCAGGAGAATGCAGACTTTTATCAATCCCAGGCCGCTTTTCACAGCCATCTGCAAAGAGAATTTGGCAAGGAATATCACCGGATAAACATCGGCTATATAATGCTTGGTATTTTTGCTTCCATCGCAGCCGCCGTGATTTCCATCTCGCAAATGTCCAGCCTGACTCCCAAATGGTTATTCGCGCTGATAGCGGCGCTCATTATCTTGAATATCCTGTTTATCTATCTCATGCCCGCGCCTACGAAAAAGGGGCAGGAAATCCGCACAAACATCGAAGGGTTCCGACTCTATATGAAAACCGCTGAAGAACAAAAGCTGGACTCGGTTGAGGTGGGCTCTGATCGGCCTCCGCCCATGTCTGTGGACAGGTATGAGCAGCTCCTGCCTTACGCCATTGCCCTGGGCGTAGAGGACCCGTGGAACAAATATTTTGAAAAAATCATGCCGGTCGAGGCCAAAAATTATGAGCCGCATTGGGGCGGAACCGGCCGTAATTTTAGAAGCATACGAGATGCGACGGACCATATGGTCTCTAACATTTCCAGCGGTGTCAGCTCATCGGCGCCGCGCAGCTCTTCATCCTCAGGCGGGAGCGGCGGCGGTTTTTCCGGCGGCGGAGGCGGTGGCGGCGGAGGCGGTGGCTGGTAGCGCTACAGGTTTTTGACCTCGCGGATAGGGATCGGCATACGAATTCCGTTTTCCTTCAGCGTTCGCCAAACGATATAATTCAGGTCTGATGTAAACTTGTTCTCGCCGTCATCAATACCAGAGACCCAAAACTCGATCGCAAAGTGAATGCCGTATTCCCCAAATTCCCGCAGCTCCAGATCCGGCTCTTCCGGCTCCATCAATACTTTGGGATAATTCTCAATCACCGGGATGAGTATATCTTCCAGTGTATCAATGTCTGTATCATAAGGAACTTTGAAATAAACTTCATAGCGCTGAGCCGGATCCGTGTGGGTCCAGTTCTCGTAAGTGTTGTCGATGAAGACCGTGTTGGGCACCATAATGTCTTTGCCGTCCGTCGTTTCCACCGTTGTAGAGCGCATATTTATGGCTTCGACATAGCCTTCCTGACCTTCCGGCAGAACAATAAAGTCGCCTTTGCGCACAGACCGGTCAAACAGAATTATGATTCCGGAGACAAAATTGGCCGCCACCGGCTGCAATCCGAGGCCGATACCCAGTCCAACCGCACTCATGATCATAACCAGGCCAGAGAGCGGAATACCGGCAAAACTCATGACCAGTATAACGACCACGGCAAATAAGAGCATTTGGAACAGCTTAGAAACAATCTCCCGCGTGGCGGCATCCATGCCCTCTTGTGCCCGGATGGCGTCTTGACCTTTGGCGTTTCCTTTATTTCCAAGCCAGAAGAACAGACCACCAAATACGGCCAAGCGGATCAGCGTCATGGCCGTTATAGGCGTCTCGCCCATGGGAATGATCGGCGTATTCTCAAGCCAATTTACGAGGTCCGGCAATCCGCCCATGACCGTAATCAGAGCAACCGGGATAGCGATCCAGGTTGCCAGCTTTCGGATTAAGTCGTTCGGGACAAATTCCTTGATGGCTTTATAAAGTAAGAAAACGATGGCGATACTCTGAGCGATTTTCACCAGCCAGTCTTCGCCAAAGGCAGGCTTAACGATCGCCGCCGCGATGGTAAGCAAGAGAACGAAAATAGCGGCGCGGAGGAAATTTCCTGAACGATATACAAGATCGCGCGCTGCTTTTAGTTTCACGCCTGCGGCCGGAGGATCCCGGAAGAAAAACAAGCGCTTTCGTAGAATTCGCGCAATAAGTGGTGCCAAAATATAAGACAGGACAATGGCACCAACCATGGCAAGAAAGGCCGGGCTCTTAAGCCATTCGAGTAGTTTTTCCCAAATTTCCTGTGCTTTCGCCTTCATGTTTTCCGGATTGAAAAGACTTGGTTTGTCTTCAATCTCCGTTTCGTCCAATTCTGCAGGTGTAATCTCTTCAGGGTCAGCCGATTGAGACAAGGCTTCATAATAGGCCTTGTCCGCCTCTATTTTCTGGCGGGCCAGTTCCAAAAGGCGTTCGTCGCCGGAAAGCGCTTCATCCACTTCACCGACTGTGTCAGCAGGCACGGTCTCGGGGTCTTGTGCAAGGGTTTGTTCTGTCTGTTGGGCCGCATCTGAGTTCTCAGATGTTTGCGCAATGGACGATGGAGTCCATAAGAACTGAAATACGCAAATGACAATGGCTGCGACAATAAAGCGAATATTTTTTGGCATTTTACCCCCGGTAAGTGCTCCTGATATAATTTGACAGCCATCTTTTGTAAATCATTTTGGAGTAGAGAAGCGCGTCAAACCAGCGGGAGTTGTTGATGAGTACACCTAAAAAGGTAGTTTTGGCCTATTCTGGCGGTTTGGACACCTCCATCATTCTGAAATGGCTGCAGGAAGAAAAAGACTGCGAAGTTGTTACCTTCACGGCTGATCTGGGTCAGGGAGAGGAACTCGAGCCGGCCCGGCGCAAAGCGGAAGCTGCAGGTGTGAAAGAGATTTTCATTGACGATCTGCGCGAAGAGTTTGTCCGCGACTTTGTCTATCCCATGTTCAGGGCCAATGCGCTTTATGAAGGACTTTATCTGCTGGGGACTTCGATAGCCCGGCCATTAATTGCCAAACGCCAGATTGAAATCGCCAATATGGTCGGCGCCGACGCTGTCTGTCACGGCGCTACAGGCAAAGGCAATGATCAGGTCAGATTTGAGCTCGGCTATTATGCGCTGGACCCCAATATTAAAGTGATCGCGCCCTGGCGGGAATGGGATCTCAATTCCCGGACCAAACTGATTGAGTATGCCGAAAAACACGGCATTGAAATCGCCATGGATAAACGGGGCGAAGCCCCCTTCTCCGTAGACGCCAATTTGCTTCACACTTCATCCGAAGGCAAAGCGCTCGAAGATCCTGGACAGGAAGCGCCGGAATTCGTTTATCAGCGCACAGTATCGCCCGAAGAAGCACCGGATAAAGCCACTTATATTGAAGTCGGATTTGAGCGGGGTGATGCCGTGTCCATTGATGGCAAAGACATGAGCCCCGCAACTATCCTGACCAAGCTCAATGAACTTGGCGGCGCAAACGGCATCGGCCGGCTGGACCTATTGGAAAATCGTTATGTGGGAATGAAGTCCCGCGGAATTTACGAGACGCCAGGCGGAACGGTCCTTTTGATGGCCCATCGCGGTATCGAGCAGATCACCATGGATAAAGGCGCCATGCACCTCAAAGACGAGCTAATGCCGCGCTACGCTGAACTGCTCTATAACGGTTACTGGTTCTCACCAGAACGCGAAATGCTTCAAGCAGCAATCGATAAATCTCAGGAACTTGTGACCGGCACGGTCAGGCTTAAGCTCTATAAAGGCAATGTCGATGTTGTCGGCCGGACCTCACCCTATTCTCTCTACTCACAAGAACATGTCACTTTCGAAGAAGATGACGTCTACGATCAGGCCGATGCGGGCGGGTTTATAAAAATCAACGCCCTGCGCCTTCGCCTCCTCCGCGCCCGAAACCAAAAGGCTGGACGGAACGATTAAA
>CAYQNQ010000051.1:0-14577 GCA_964418815.1 uncultured Hellea sp. | reverse complement strand
TAATGGACGCAGATGCTTTTGAGACTGTCGTCAACGGCGTTCGAAAAATCAGCCCAGTATCTATTCTCGATATGCCGCATATCTGGTGTAACTGGACACGCAATGTCTTAACGTCCGTCGATGATGTCATCATCACAGCGACCAATGATCTAGCCAACCTTAGAAACACTAAGAATCTGGTGGACTTTCTGAAAGCGGAACGTCCCAATGACTCACCGCCGATTTTGATCCTTAATCAAGTCGGCCGGACAAAGAATAAAGCTCTCGAAATCTCAGTTAAGGATTTCAGCGCCGCCATCGGGATGGATCCGGCTTTGGTGATTGGGTTTGAACCTGACACGTTCTTTGAGGCCGCAAATGACGGAAAAATGCTCACAGAAATCAAAGCGGCGGCGTCCACAGTCAACGGGCTGACTTATATCGCGAACCGTATAAAAAGTGGCGAGTTTATTGAACTTCCCGAACCTACAGGCAAACGTAAAGGCCTTAAACGCGGGAAAGGAAAACCCAAGTCCGCTGGTTCAAGCGCTGATGCGGGCGGAAAATCTTCGCTTTTCTCTAAGCTTAAAAAAAGGTCTTAATCGCTAATGTTTGGAAAGCGCCAATCCAATAACGCTGCGCTCAGCGCTCCAGAACAGGCTGTGGCCGAAACGCCTAAGCCGGTCAAAGTAGAAAAAGCGCCGCCCAAGCCGGTGCCTCAACCTCAGCAGGCCAACAGTGAGGGGGAGCGGTCTGAAGAGTATTACGAGACCAAGGCGACAATTTTTAATGCGCTGTTTGAAACGATTGATGTTTCTGCGCTCGCAGGTATGCAGCCGGATCGCGCGCGCGAAGAAATTCGGACGATTGTTGACGAAATTATCGCTATTCGAAATGTCCGGCTCTCTGTTGCCGAACAAAATCAGCTCATTAGTGAAATCTGCGACGACATTCTGGGCTACGGACCTCTGGAGCCGCTTCTGGCCCGTGACGACATTGCCGATATCATGGTCAATGGCGCCAAGCATGTCTTTATCGAAACCAATGGCAAGATGCAGAAAACCAATATTCGGTTTCGAGACAACCAGCAGCTGATGAATATCTGTCAGCGGATTGTGTCGCAGGTCGGCCGCCGCGTTGACGAAGCCAGCCCGATTTGTGACGCGCGTCTACTGGATGGCTCTCGGGTTAATGTGATTGCGCCGCCGCTAGCGATTGATGGCCCCGCGCTTACCATTCGTAAATTCAAAAAGGACTCTTTGAAGTTAGCCGATTTGGTGAACTTCAAATCCATTTCTCCTGCCGGTGCGCGTGTTCTTGAAATTATTGGTGCCTGCCAATGTAACATTATTATTTCTGGCGGTACGGGTTCCGGTAAAACGACGCTCCTGAATTGCTTGACCAGTTTTATTCACCCTGATGAACGCATCATTACATGCGAAGACTCTGCCGAATTGCAGCTCCAGCAGCCGCATGTTGTGCGTCTCGAAACCCGTCCACCAAACCTGGAAGGCAAGGGCAAAATCACCATGACTGATCTGGTGAAAAACTGTCTACGGATGCGTCCTGAACGTATTATCGTGGGTGAGGTGCGTGGCCCAGAAGCCTTTGATCTACTTCAAGCTATGAACACGGGTCATGATGGTTCGATGGGAACGCTTCACGCCAACTCTCCTCGCGAAGCGCTTTCTCGTATTGAATCTATGATTACAATGGGTGGATTTAGTCTGCCGGCTAAAACCATTCGAGAAATGATTGTGGGCTCTGTTGATATCATTGTGCAGGCGGCGCGTCTTCGAGATGGATCTCGACGTATCACAAGAATTACTGAAGTTATTGGTATGGAGGGCGAGGTTATCGTCACCCAAGATCTTCTTGTCTATGAAATGGACGGCGAAGATGCTAACGGCAATATCATTGGCGAACATAAATCTACGGGTATTGCTCGTCCGGCATTTTGGGACCGTGCGCGCTATTTCAATCTAGAAAAAGAGCTTGCCGAAGCTCTTGATGCTGCGAGCGGGTAGCCCTGATGGACCAGGCAACCATCACAGCCATTGCAGGAACCGCATTTGTAGTGGTTTTAGTTTTGCTTTTGTTTGGCGGTGGGTCTTCCAAAGCCAGTAACCGGGCCAAAACAATTGGCGGGCAGGGCGGCTCGGAAAAGAAAAACCGCTTTGGTTTCATGCGGGTCGAAGATAACAGCAATCGCAGGCGTCAAATCGAGGAATCTCTTAACAAGATCGAAGCGGATCAAAAAACCAAGAAAAAGCAAAGAAAGTCTCTGGCAGCGAAGCTGGTACAGGCCAATTGGCAAACATCGGCGCAAAAGTTTACGATTTTTTCCGTTGTTTTGGGGGCTATCGCTGGGGCTATCGCCTACTTCTTGTCCAAAGACGTCAAAATTACGGCCGGCGTCGCCTTTGGCTTTGGGCTTGGGATACCGCGCTTCTTTTTGAATTCGGCTATTAATCGCCGCCAGAAAAAATTCACGTCTCACTTTGCCGACGCCATGGACATTATTGTTCGCGGTGTGCGAACAGGTCTGCCCCTTGGTGACTGCCTCAAGATAATTGCCCATGAAAGCGCGGAACCTGTGGCCGGAGAATTCCTTCGGGTTGTGGAAGGCGAAGCGGTCGGTGTACCGATTGAAGTCTGTCTCGAGCGCATGTTTGAACGCATGCCGGTTCCGGAAGTGAATTTCTTTGCAACGGTTTTGAATATTCAGAAGACGACGGGCGGTAATCTCGGCGAATCCCTGTCGAATCTCTCAAACGTTTTGCGAGGCCGAAAACTTCTTCGTGAAAAAGTTAAAGCTCTCGCGGCTGAAGCAAAAGTATCTGCCATGATTATCGGGGCTCTGCCTATTATTGTTATGGTCCTGATTACAATTGCATCGCCTGATTATATGTCAGAACTCTATACCACATCTACCGGACACCGGAACCTGGCCATCGGCGCGGGGATGATGGTGGCAGGCGTTTTGGTGATGCGCAAGATGATTAACTTCAAGATATAAACCTATGGCAACCGACTACACAATTATACAAAACGTTGGGTACATCGCTCTCTCCGTTCTTGTTTCCTGGACAGCGTTTCAGCTCTTTAGTCCTTTGCTCGAAGGGGATAAAAAACGGAAGCGTATGGCGTCTGTCTCAAATGCACGCGATGCCATGAGGGACAAGCGTCTTGAAGAACTGAATCAACAACAATCCCTGAGGGGAAACAATAAAGGCGGAGTAAAAAACTTCGTTGACAGATTTAGTCTTCAGAGCCTGTTGGCTGCGACAGACCTGAAAGATAAACTGGCTCAGGCCGGGATGCGCGGACAACGACCGATTTACTTGTTTTACATGTTCAGACTTGTTGCCCCAATCGTATTGGGACTCTTTGGTTTGATATTCCTGATTGCATTGAACACGCTAAATTTACGGTTTTCGCAAGGCGTATTGGCGACAATGATTTTGGTTTTGGCCGGTTATTATCTGCCGGGAATATTCGTAAAAAATGTCGCGTCGAAACGGGCCGTAAAAATTGCCGGCGTTTTTCCGGACGCGCTCGATCTACTATTGATTTGCGTGGAATCCGGGATGTCGGTTGAACTGGCATTTGCGCGTGTCTCGCAGGAGATGGCGGAAAATTCCGTAGAATTGGCTGAAGAATTCTCGCTGACAACAGCTGAATTGTCTTATTTGCAAAGTCGCCGACAAGCGTTTGAAAATCTGGCGCGGCGTAATAATAATCCGGGCATTAAAGCCGTTTCGACGGCGCTCGTTCAGTCCGAGAGATATGGTACGCCTCTTGGGGACACCTTGCGGACACTGGCTCATGAAAACCGCCAAATGCGAGTCATGGCCGCGGAAAAGAAAGCTGCGGCGCTGCCGGCCAAACTGACGGTCCCTATGATTCTTTTCTTCCTGCCGGTTCTCTTCATTATCATTCTGACGCCTGCCATCATCCGGATCGGCGCCTCTTTTGCAGCAGGCTAGTTCCAGCCCATAAAGTTTCGGCCATTAAAAAAGGCGGTTGATTAAACCGCCGTTTTGATCATCTAAATAATTGAACTTGATTCTAGCGTCGGCGCAGGGCTCCGCGGCGCTGCGGCGCAGATTCATATGGGTTGTAAGCCGGTTGTTCCTGAGCAGGTTGACCTTGAGCAGGTTGGCCTTGAGCTGGATAACCTTGCGCAGGAAATCCTTGTGCCGGATATCCTCGAGGCGCCTGCGACTGAGGTTGTTGCGGCGCCTGATAAGGGGCGCCCCGCCCGGGTAATTGCGGCTGAGTCAGCTGGGGCCGCGACGGTACGCTTTGAGCCGAATAAACCGGCGGCGTTTGAGCGGCGGCCTGCTTTTGATTCACGGACCTTCCAATTCTGTCTAGAATGTTGCCCTGAGCATTCATTGGCGGCTTTACGGTGGGCTGATGGGGAACAACGACCCGGTTTTGCGAAGACTGGGACGCGGCCGCTCGCGCCATGTCCATGGCCGATTTCGGCGCGCCTGACTGATTGCCGACAATGGTCACCGGAGATCTGTGTCCAAAGTGAGAGGGCTGCGGCATGGGCGATTGATAGGGTGCATTATATTGTTGAGGCGTATAGTTGCCATAAGCCGCAGATGATTGGGCCCCTTGGGGCGCTGCGGGTTGAGTTCTTTGCCGGGGCGCCGCTGCCTTAGGTTTTTGCATATTCGCAAAATGTGCGGGTTTGCCCTGCAACTGCAGAACCAGATCATAGTTCTGACGAATGCCGTCCCCGGCATCTGGATGGCTGGCCGCGCGTTTTAGCCATTGCTCCGCTGTGCGCGGATCTCCGGCGAGGGCGAAACTCAAACCCATATTGGCCATGATATTAGGATCATTGGGCGAGATTTGCATGGCGCGGTTATAATGTTGGCGGGCCTGATCGTAATTTCCGATCTGGTCCATTGCCGCGCCTTTTAGAGACCAGAGTCTCGCATAGCCCGGCGCAGCGTGCAGGGCCTTATTCAGAGGCTTTATGGCTTCCTGTCCGCGGTCCAGCGCAATCAACGCAGCTGCATTTTCCGCGATCAGATACGGATCATCGGGATATAAGGCCCGTGTGGTCTGAGTTATTTCAGCGGCCTTGGAGGCATTGCCCATTTTGCGAACGGCGGACGCCAGTTTGACGGCGGCCTCAAGGTCGGCCGGATTGAGCTGATACTCTCTGGACCAGAATGCTGCCTGGGCGAGGAGTTCCTGCGTTTCGATATTGGTCCGCATTTTACGTGTGGCCGGTTGATATTTCGACGGTGTCAGGGTCGATATCATTTCCTTTTCAGAATCCGAATAATCCCGGGCAATAGAGCAGGCTGACAAGGCGGCGGCAGAGACACCTGCGACTAATAAAACAAGGGCGTTTTTATATCTCATAGCTGTATCCAAAATTGAAAGGAACGCAAAGAGGTTGCGCGCGCCATCTAATTCGTTAACAAACGTAAACACGCGTGGTTAACGAGTGGTTACTTTTACGGTAGACTATGAGCTCTTTTTACATATCAAATACTGACTCAGACAAAGAAAACCAGTCTCCAGTCCCAATACATATTGTTCGCCCTGATGGTCTGGACGAGATATTCGGCCGGCTCAGTGAATTTCAGGTCAATATAGCCAGGGCCGGTAGATTTAAGGCCGAGCGCTATCAAATCGCCCGAATTCCCGATGAAACCGGGAAGACGGCGGTCATCTTGTTTGGGGCGGGTTCCAGCGCAAAAGACAGTAAGGGCCCGATCGGCATAGGCAAGCTTTCTACCGCCTTAAAGTCCGGTTACTACCGCATTGAATCTGCTCCTGCAGACTGGGACAAGCAGTTAATTGCCATAGGCTGGGGCATGGGGAGCTACAAGTTTGATAACTACCTCAAAGATAAATCCAGTTCTGCTATGCTTGATCTCTCCAATCTAGGAAATTCAGAAGAAATTCGGGCCCTTGTCGACGGGACAAATCTTGGGCGCGATCTGATCAATATGCCGCCCAATGACATGGGCCCTGTGGCCCTTGAAGAGGCGGCCCGCAAGCTGGCAGATGAGCATAATGCCGAGATTGTTGTCACGGTAGGTGAGGACCTGCTCGAAAACAATTATCCGATGATTCACGCCGTTGGACGCGCAGCCCATGAACCGCCCAGACTTGTCGAGATTGAGTGGGGCGACAAAGATCATCCGCGCCTGGCCTTGATCGGCAAGGGGATTACTTTTGACACGGGCGGTGTGAACATCAAAAGCGCCAGTAGTGCGCGGTTGATGAAAAAAGATATGGGCGGCGCCGCCCATGCCATTGCTTTGGCGCATATGATTATGGCTAATAATCTGCCTTACAGATTACATGTGTTATTGGCGATTGCGGAAAATGCGGTCTCTGCGGGCGCCTACCGTCCCGGCGATATTCTGCAGTCCAGAATTGGAAAAACCGTAGAGATTGATAATACCGACGCAGAAGGTCGTCTGGTCTTGGGAGACGCACTGACCAAAGCAAGCGAAGATAATCCGGCGCTGATGATTGATTTTGCGACGTTGACGGGCGCTGCCCGTGTTGCCCTTGGCCCGGCGATACCGCCCTTTTATTGCAATCATAAGGAGTGGGCTGCGCCTGTAGTTGAGCACTGTATGACGGTCCATGACCCGATCTGGCATATGCCTTTGTGGGATCCTTATTTCAAAATGCTGAGTTCGCCGGTTGCCGATATGAAAAATGCCGGCGGCGGATTTGCTGGCAGTGTGACGGCTGCTTTGTTCTTGAAACAGTTTATCGGCGAGACCCGCTGGATGCATTTGGATGTTTACGGGTGGAACCCGTCTTCCAGCGCCGGCCGGCCGGCCGGCGGGGAAATGTTCGCCCTGCGGGGTCTTTACAGCTGGCTGAAAACGTCTCCGCTATAAGCCATCATTGAGGTTTGGCGGCGGAATTTCCTCCGTCTCACATTCTAAAGCTGCAAATTGCGGCAATAGGATATTTTAATCGCCAGAAAATCATGAGTCTTTTTAAGGGCTTAGTCAGGCTGGCGCGCTGCGCTGCAACATAAGGCTTGACCACAGAATCCGAGCCATGCGAATCCTTTGCACTATCAAGTGATTTGTTTTTCAATTTGAGGGGAATTTATGACGGCGCGCGTCATTCCGGTTCGGTTTAATCGAAAGGATGCCTTGGCACTTTGGCATGATGTTACTCTTAAAAATGTTCTGGAAACCGGGCCTGAACTATCGGCCAGACAATTAGTGATCCTGACAACGATTTATCTAGAAACCGGACCGCATACGGTCAGGTCACTGGCCCGGAAAATGAATCTGACCAAATCACCGATTACGCGGGCCATTAATCAGCTGGAATCTCAAAAACTTGTGCGTCGCTGCGATGATCCCAGAGATAAGCGGTCCGTTATTATCGAGCGAACGGCTTTGGGCTCGAACTATTTGACCGCTTTTGCCGATAATATTCGCAATAATTTGAAAAGTTCCACTCACGTGGCATAATCTGTCATGCCTGACGGAATTCTCGATTCTCGAAACCACATAGACACGGATAAATTTCCCCGCCTCCGAACCCTGCAGGTAAAGACGCCGTCAAGTTTTGTCAGGCGCGGTCCAAGACCTTCGGCGCCCGCCGAAACAGAAATTTTGCACGGGACATTGTTTCATTTGCACCAACGGGATCCGAACCAGGGCCGCGGCTGGGTTTGGGGTCAGGCTGAATGTCAGCTCCCGGGGATCAGTTATCCTGGCTATATAGGCTGGTGCCGCTTGAAAGATTTAAGGGATCCGCCTGGCAAACCGACCCATAAAATCAGTTCCGTCGCTGCGCCCGTATTTTCAAAACCGGATATAAAAAGCCGCGTTACCGGGAGCCTCCCGCTTTGCGCGGTTATAAATGCTGTCCAGCAAAATGAATTTCTGGAAATTGATACCGGGTTCATCCACCAGAACCACGTGATGGAAATAGGTGAGGTCTTGGCCGCCGACTGGGTCAATGCGGCGGAAAGCCTGCTGGGCAGGCCCTATATCTGGGGCGGGGTCAGCGCGGAAGGTCTGGACTGTTCAGGGTTGGTGCAAACGGCGCTCAGAGCTTCGGGTTCCGACGCGCCGCGGGATTCCGATCAGCAGGCGAGTTTGGGAACGGCCATTGCGATCACGCCGGATAATTCAGGATTAAAACGCGGCGATCTTGTTTTCTGGAAAGGCCATGTGGGCATTATGAGTTCGCCCGCCCGTCTGCTCCATGCCAATGCCTGGCACATGAAAGTGGCCAGTGAACCTCTGGAGACAGCGGTAAAACGAATTGAAAAACTGGCCGGGCCTGTAACGGCCATTCGGCGGCTGTAAAGCCGGCCTACTCGTCGCTAACGGGTTCTTTTTTCGGCGGGACGATCTCTTCGACCTTGTCTTTGATATCAGGCGGGGTCATCATGTCGTCCCCTTCATCGATGAACCCAGGGACCGCCGGTTTAATTTTATCGACCATTTCAGCTTCGGCGGCGTCTTTGATATCTTCTGCCATGACTTTAGCGCCGTCTTTAACCTCACCGGCCATTTCGGCGGCTTTGTCCATTGTGCCTTCGGCCCCCTCAGAGACTTTTTCCATAGCACTTTCTGCGCTGTCTTTAACATCAACGGTCATTTCCGCAGCTTTTTCGGTGGCGGTTTCAACAGGCGCAGTCATTTCGTCTTTACCGGTTTCGACGGCCATTGGTTTTTCGCCGTCGACCGGGGCGCTTATGTCTTCGATGTTTTCTGCAGGCGCCGCCGCGGCAGTCGCAGGCAGGGTGGCCGGATTATCCGAAAGCGTGTTTAAGTAGGATATGAGAGCAGCGCGTTTGGCAATTTTTTTCTCGCCGCCCCAGCCCATTTTGGTGTTTTTGACATATCTGGCCGGCTTGGTCAGGAATGTGTCGAGCTCTTCATATCCCCAATCAATGCCCATTGCCTTCATGCCGGGCGAGTAAGCATAGTCGATAGAACCTGAGGGCCGATTGACCACATTCCAGAGATTTGGACCTTGCAGATTATCGCCGCCTTTATTGACCGTGTGACAGGTAGAACAGGCCTGAAATAATTTTTCGCCGCGTTCCGCATCCAGTCCTGCGATCCATTCTGCTTGCGGGAAGGGCAGGGGTTTTTCTTTGGGGCCGGAATCTTCCGGCGGGACACACTCATTGCAATAAGCCAGACCTTCCGTTTTCTCTACATGCATGGCGCCGTGCGAGATTTCTTTGATAAGCATGAAACCCAGCGCCGTCGCCAGGATAGCGGCAGCATATTTGTTGAAGGTCAGGTCACCGGCCATAGTCTTTTCCTGTCAGTCTTACGGGCGTGAATTTGACGCTTTACTATTAAAATATAGGTACCAAGCCAAATGAATTCCTGCATTTTCCCTAATCCGGTCTTGCGGCGAAGGGTCGCAAAGGGTTTAAGCCATTTCTAATGAAAGCTCTGATTGTCATACCGGCCCGCATGGCCAGTACCCGTCTGCCGGGAAAGCCTCTGGCCGATATTCACGGCAAGCCCATGATCGTCCATGTCTATGAGCGGGCGTTGGCGGCAATGGCGGGACCGGTCATTGTCGCTTGCGCGGAAACCGAAATTTCGGAAGCTGTTAAGGCGGCAGGCGGCACTGCCATCATGACGGATCCGGATTTGCCGTCCGGCACTGACCGGGTTAAAGCCGCCGCCGATATATTTGATCCGCAAAAATCTTATGATGTGGTGGTCAATGTGCAGGGCGATATGCCGGCGCTGGAGCCTTCTATAATTTCCCGCACAGTCGATATTTTAGAACAGCGGGCCGATGCCCATATGGCCACGGCGGCCGTCCATACGGAAATCCCGCGCGAGATTGAGGATCCCAATGTGGTCAAAGCGGTCCTGGGCGCAGATGGCCGCGCTCTTTATTTTACAAGGGCCAGCGCGCCGACGGGCGAAGGCGGTGTCTGGCATCATGTGGGCATTTACGCTTACAGACGAGACGCGCTGGAGCTGTTTTGCGCTTTGCCGCCATCGCCTCTTGAAAAACGCGAGCGTCTTGAGCAGTTAAGAGCTCTGGAGAACGGTATGAATATTTATGCGGCCATTTTGGAAACCGCGCCGGACGGTGTCGACACGCCGGACGATCTTGAGCGGGCCCGCCGCCTTTTGGGCAGGTCATCATGACGGGGCAGATCCATTACCAGGGCGAGCCGGGGGCATTTTCCCATCTGGCCTGTTCCCGCTTCTTCCCGGGGCTGACGCCCGTTCCGTGCCAGAACTTTGCGGCGGCTTTCGCCGGGGTTCACGCCAATAAAGGCGATCTGGCCATGATCCCCGTGGATAACAGCGTGGCCGGCCGGGTCTCCGATATTTATCATCTTCTTCCCGAAGGCGGTCTGTCTATAATTGGCGAGCACTATCTGCCCGTCCATCATAATCTCTGGGGTGTGCCGGGCGCAAAACGTGAAGATATCAAAATTGCCCGTTCTCATCCTATGGCGCTCGGGCAAGTCAGAAAACGGCTCGCCGATTGGGGCATTACGCCCAAATCCGACACGGACACAGCCGGCGCAGCGCGGCGCGTCTCTGAGCGGGGCGACAAAACTATCGCTTCCGTGTCCTCCGCTCTGGCCGGGGAAATTTACGGACTCGATCTGCTGGCTGAAAACATTGAAGACGCCGCTCATAACACAACCCGCTTTCTGGTCCTGTCTGAAGACGGCATCGCTATGCCCGAGAAAGATGTGCCCGTGGTGACCAGTTTTGTCTTTCGCGTGCGAAGCGTCCCGTCTGCGCTTTACAAGGCGCTGGGCGGCTTTGCTTCCAACGGTATTAATATCACCAAGCTGGAGAGCTATATGATCGGCGGCTCCTTTCAGGCAGCGCAGTTTTATATGGATGTGGAGGCGCACCCGCAGTCCGATCCTATGAAACACGCCATGGAAGAGCTGAACTTCTTTTCCGAAGAGATTGTTATGCTCGGGACATATCCGGCCGACCCGGTGAGGGTATCCGGATAGTGCGCGGGAGTTTAAAAACGCTGCTACCTTTGCTGCTGCTGTCGGCCTGTTCCGATACGCCCATATCCGAAACCGTCTATACGGCCCGGCTGAACAATGACGCGCTGGGCGGCTATGACGTGGTCAGCTTTTATTCCGGCAAGCCGCTCAAAGGCAACGAGACTTATCAGGTCCGTTATATGGGCGGGGATTGGAGCTTTTCGAGCCGGGCCAATATGGATCTGTTCAACACCAATCCTGAGGCCTTTATTCCGCAATATAGCGGGCACTGCGCCTGGGCCATGGCCAATGGCAAGCTGGCCAAAGGATCGCCGGATCATTGGCATGTGCGCGATGGACGGCTATTTCTGAATTTCAACGACCGTATTTTTCAGGTCTGGGAGAGAGATATTCCCGGCAATATCAAAAAGGCCGATAAGAATTGGCCAGAGCTGAGCGACGGTTAATTTGACAGCCAGTGCCGTAGTAAATGATGGGCGATGGTAAAGCGCGGCGGGCGCAAAAAGACTTCAGATTGTTTTGCGAACACGGCGCGCACGTCGTCTTTTGAAAACCACTTCGCCGTTTCCAGCTCTTTTTTATTGACCGTCAGCGCTTCTTCGTCTGTCTGGCAGGTCAGGCCGATCATGAGCTGGCTCGGGAACGGCCAGGGCTGGGAAAATACATATTCGACGTTTCGAACTTTGATGCCCACTTCTTCCAGCGTTTCTCGGGCGCAGGCCTCTTCAATGGACTCGCCGGGCGAAATAAACCCGGCCAGAGCGGAGAAAGCACCGGGCGGCCATCCCGATGATCGACCCAGAAGGCATTGCTCGCCCCTTGTGATCAGCATGATCACCACCGGATTGACCCGGGGAAAATGGTCGGTCCCGCAGGCCTGACAATGGCTGTACAGGCCGCCTGATGCGGCCATGGATTTCTGGCCGCAGGCGGAACAATATGGATGAAAGTGAAACCACTGAAACAGAGCCCGCGCCCGTCCGGCCAAGGCCAAGTCTCGGGCCGGCATACGCCCGGCGATCATACGCATTTCCTGAAACGCCTCGGCAGGCACGGCCGCTTGATCGTCATGCAGGCTAAAGGCAAAAACAGGTTTTTTCTCTTCGGTCAGGCCTAAAAATATAGGCGAGGGGAGCGCAATATTTGTGCCTTGCAAATCGTCCGGATGGACCATCCAGAGCGTGCCGTCTTGTTTGACGGCGGGTTTGCCCTTTAGCAAAAGAACGGCTTTTGCCTCTTTGTTGTCCAAATGGGTTTTAATGGCGCCGAGCGTTCGGGATTCTTCGGCGTGGTCGAGTCCGCTCCCGGCGAAGGGCATAATAAAATTGTCTTGTGTCATAGCGCCTAGCTAAACGCTTTTGTCTTTCAAGCAATGTAAAATTCGCTTTCTTGGCAATGGACTTGCAAAATTTGTTTCACTTCGCCATATAGCGCGGCGGAAGGCTGTCTTGGACGGAGATATTCGCCAATCCGGTCAGGTCGGGAACGAAGCAGCCGCAACGAGTCTTTTTCGGGTCAGGTTCAGTCTTCCACCTTTATCATCTATCTCCCCCTTTTATATGGACCCGCGACTCTCTATAAAGCGTCAATGAGCGAGTCTCCCGACATCAAAACCTATCAGGTTCTGGCCCGGAAATACCGGCCCCATACCTTTGAGGATATGATCGGGCAGGAGGCCATGGTCACGACGCTGACCAATGCGTTTAAAGCCGGGCGCATCGCTCACGCCTTTATGATGACGGGCGTGCGCGGCATCGGCAAAACAACGACCGCGCGGCTATTGGCGCGAGCGCTGAATTACCAAAGCAAAGAGATAGACGGTCCTTCCACAGATTTGGCCAAGCCGGGGGAGCACTGCGAAGCCATCATGACGTCCTCCCATATGGATGTTCTGGAAATGGATGCGGCGTCGCGAACCGGCGTTGAAAATATGCGCGAACTTCTCGACGGCGTGCGCTATGCGCCCGTATCGGCCCGCTACAAAGTCTATATCATAGACGAGGTGCACATGCTCTCGACCGGGGCGTTTAATGCGCTGCTCAAAACCCTCGAAGAGCCGCCGGACCATGCCAAATTTATTTTTGCCACAACGGAAATTCGCAAAGTCCCGGTGACGGTTCTCTCCCGCTGCCAGAGATTTGATTTGCGCCGGGTAGAAGCCTCTGTTCTCAAAGATCACCTGACAGCTATCTGCAAAGCCGAAAAAGTCAAAGTTGATGACGCCGGGCTGGCGCTGTTATCCCGCGCGGCTGAAGGCTCCGTCCGCGACGCGCTTTCGCTTTTGGATCAGGCCATCGTCCAAGGCGGCCTCGACGGCTCAGCCGTTACGCTCGAAGAAGTGCAGTCCATGCTCGGTCTCGCCGACCGGGGACGAGTAGTGGATCTGTTTGCCAGCGCGGCCACAGGCGACGCCGCCGCGGCGCTGAGCGAAATGCGCGCCCAATATGACGACGGGGCCGACCCGGTCGTGGTTATGCGGGACCTTTTGGATATCTGTCATGAGGTCAGCCGAGCCAAGACACTGGGCGACGGAGCCGAATTTGACGCGTCGCCGGATCAGGCCAAACAGCTCTCGGCCCTGGCCGAAAAACTGACAAGTGGACAGCTCACCCGCATCTGGCAAATGCTGCTGAAATCTTACGGGGAGGTGCGCACCGCGCCTGTTCCCTTGGCGGCCGCGGAAATGGCGCTTTTAAAAATAGCCATTGTCGGCGAGCTCCCGCCGCCGGAACTGGCCGCTGAGATCCTGAAGGAAATCAAATCGGGAAATTTTAAAGCGCCCGTTGTCACCAGAGGCAGCGGGCGAGCCCAAGAACCGGCGAAACCAGAACCGGTCATGACCGATCCGGGCGGCAGCGCCGCCGCACTCACCGTGCCTAAATCCGTGCCCGTCTCCGCGCCGACCCTGCAAATAAACTCTCTGGCCGACTTCAGCGAAAACCTGCCCGAGACACAAATTCAGCTCAAATATGATGTGGAGCGCTATGTGCGCGTGGTCCGCTTTAAACCCGGCGCCATCACCATTGCCAAGATGGACCGTGCCCCCGTCACGCTTGTGGGCCGCATGGTAGAGGCCTTGCGGGATATGACCGGGGAGCTCTGGCTGATCGATCAGGTGGATGATGCCGGAGCGCCGTCTATTTCCGAAGCCCGCAAAACCGCCAAGAGCGAGCAGGACGCCCGCGATCGGTCCCATCCGGCTTTTTCCCATTCACTGCTGAAAAAAGCCAAACTCCTTGAAATCCGGAATACGGCGACTAAATCAGACTCAAATGTTATTGCGGCCGATTTTGGCGCGCCGAACCCACAGGACGAGACATGAAAGATTTAATGGGCCTCATGAAACAAGCCAAAGAAATGCAGGCCAAAATGCAAGAGGCGCAAAGTCAGGTCGCCGATATTGAAGCGACCGGCCGATCCGGCGCCGGCCTTGTTGAGGTCACGCTCACAGGCGAAGGCAATATGCGCGGCCTCAAAATCGATCCCAGCCTGATGAGTGAAGAAGCCGAGATCGTCGAAGACCTGGTAATTGCCGCGTTTCAGGACGCAAAAGTCAAGCTTGATGAAGCCCGCTCAGAAACCATGAAATCCGCCTTTGGCGGCCT